>CAYMND010000157.1:0-6604 GCA_964391685.1 uncultured Clostridia bacterium
CCATGGCGGTGGACCAGTATTACAACCAGGGGACAGCCAACCTCAGCGACGAAGATCTGCTCGCCGCCAACTGGAACCTCGACGATCCGGAAAGGGAGGTCATCAAGAATCCCTGTTTCATGAAGGATCGGTGGCTATACGGTGACGGCACCCGCGGCACTCCGTTCCGGGTCCGCGTCGGGTTCAAGTTCAGTTTCTGACGCTGTCATAAGAGTCTTTATGGTTTTATGGTCCGCCCCTCCGGGGGCGGACTTTTTTTTCTTGTGTCCGGGGCTGAGACTGCTTGAAACGAAGGGTTATTCTTCTTTTTTTGGTTCTTCTTTATTCTCTGCAGGCGGTTTGGGCAATTCTCCCTGCCATTGCGACTGAATGCCGCCGTCCTGGACCATACATCGGTAGACGGCGGACTGGTCGGGGGGCTGGTCCGGCGTCAGAGTGAAATCGATGGACCGGTCGGGAAGGCTGTTGCTCAGTTTCAGAGCCGCATACCGGGTGATGAGCACGAAATCCCCGGGTTTGGTGTAGTCGTAGCGGATATCGACCCGGTCATTCTCCATGTCGATCTTCACGGTGGCGATGCCGTCTGTTTTGTCCAGATATTTCAGCGCTTTTTCAGCGACGACCTGGGGTGGCCCCTTTTCACCGGAGGAAAGCATGGCGATGAGCCAGATCAGCAGAATGACACCGACACCGATGGAGACGGCGATGATCATGCGGTTGCTTTTCTGCTGGTTGATACGGTTGAGAACGGATGCTTTATATTTTTTTTTGGCCATGGTCAGGGTACCGGAACGTGATCGAATACGGCGCGAATGAGATCATCACTGTTCATCTCCTCCGCTTCCGCCTCGTAGCTGAGGATGATGCGGTGACGCAGCACGTCCAGGCCGACGGCCTTGACGTCCTCTGGTGTGACGTATCCCCGGCCACGCAGGAAGGCCAGCGCTTTGGCGGTCTGGGTCAGAAAGATGGAAGCACGCGGGGAGGCTCCGAAGCGGATCAGCGGTTTGAGTTTGTCGATGCCGAAGCGGTCCGGTTCGCGGGTGGCGAAGACGATATTGACGATGTACTGCTTGATCTTCTCATCGATGTAGATCATGCGGAAGGCACGGATCATGGATTGCAGGTCCTCACGGGAGCATACTTTCTGAACCGGCGGCAGCTGATCGGCGGTCATGCGGTTGATGATTCCCAGCTCTTCTTCCGGGCTGGGATAGGTGATGACCACTTTCATCAGGAAGCGGTCGACCTGGGCTTCCGGTAGGGGGTAGGTGCCTTCCTGCTCGATGGGATTCTGGGTGGCCATGACCAGGAACGGTCGCGGCAGGGTATGGGTGGCTTCACCGATGGTGACCTGCAGTTCCTGCATGGCTTCGAGAAGGGCGCTCTGAACCTTGGCCGGAGCCCGGTTGATTTCGTCCGCCAGGAGCAGGTTGGTGAATATTGGTCCTTTTTTGGTGGAAAAATCGGTGGTTTTCGGATTGAAAATCATGGTGCCGGTCAAGTCTGCCGGTAGCAGGTCGGGTGTGAACTGGACCCGACCGAAATCGAGATCCAGGGCTTCGGCCAGGGTTTTCACCGCTGTGGTCTTGGCCAGTCCGGGTACGCCTTCCAGCAGGATATGACCGGAACTGATCAGGCCGATCAGCATTCTTTCTATGAGATGTCGCTGCCCGACAATGCGCTTTTCCACCTCGGAGACGATGAGGTTCAGCTTCAGGCTCTCCTGTCTGACCTGCTCGGTTATGGCGGCGATGTCACGGTTCATATCCATCCTCCTTAACAGTAGTTTCGGCGGTAATCCTTGCCGAAAATTTCGATGCTGTGGGTCATTTCATGAAGGCGGCTGCGCAACCGTTCTCCCAGCCGTTCGCTCAGGGTCTCCTGTACGTCGTTTCCCTGGTCGAAGAAGTTGCTGGCGGCGACGGTTGTTTTCTGATTGTTGTAGCGGCGGTTGAATACGAAATAAATATTGTCCTGCACCCAGGCGCTCGTTTTCGATGCTCCCAGTTCGTCGAACAGAAGCACGTCGCATTCGGTCAGGCGGCTGATGAGCTGGTGAATCTGCTGAAAATCCCTGCTCTGTGCGTCTTCTCCGGAACGCATGGTACGCACCAGATCGTTCCAGTCGATGTAGTAGATGTTGAGATGAGGGAAACGAAGCCATAGTTCGCTGGCGATGGTGCAGAGCAGTCGGGTCTTGCCGACGCCCACCGGACCGTGAAGGAGCAGCCCCTTGTCCACCGCCGGATAATCATCGACGAATTTCTGTACGGCTTTCTTGGCCTTAAGAATGGATGAAGACTCTTTCGGCGCCATGAATCCTTTCAAATAACAGTGCTGGAAACGCACCGGGATGTTGGCCGTTTCCGCCTGAACCTGGGCGGCTTTTATGCGGGAACAGTCGCAGCGCACCGCCTGCTCGCGGCTGTCTTTTTCAACGATGATCCAGCCGGAATCGCCGCATTTGGGGCATGGTCTGCTCATGATCAGTTCAATACTCCGTAGATGCCCTGTTTGATGAGTTTGTTGCGCAGCTTGCGCAGGGCTTTCATCTCGATGCGACGCACTCCCTCGGGGCTCATGTTGATCTGCTTGGCGATTTCCCGCAGCCGCATGGCATCATGGCTTTTGAACCCGTAGCGCATCTTGATCACCATGGTTTCCTTTTCGGTCAGATCTTCGATCTCGGTGTTGATCAGTTCTCGAAGCGAGTCTCCGATCAGTACTTCCTGGGGATCTGGCATGGCCGTATCGGGTAGGATGCTGGCCAGATTTGGGGAGCCGTCTTCGGATACACCCTTGTCCAGGGAGACAATCTCGTCGGGGACGGCCAGCATGACTTTGATTTTTTTTACCGGCAGATTCAGTTCGGCTGCCAGCTCATCTTCGCTCGGTCGGCGTTTGAGGGTCTTGCTGAGGTTGAAATAGGCCTTTTTAAAATTGAGAAAATCGTTGTAAAAAATATCGGGAAAGGAGATGATGTTCTGATTTTTGGAGAGATAACGGCGAATTTCGCTGCGAACCCACCAAAGGGCATAGGTATAGAACCGGTTGTCCCGGTTGATGTCGAACCGTTTCAGGGCTTCGATCAGCCCCTTGTTGCCTTCGTTGATCAGGTCCAGGAAATTGTCTTCCTTGAAGTAATATTTGAGCGCTTCCTTGACCACCAGCTTCTGATTGGAGATGATGATTTTCTTGAAGGCCTCGGCATCACCTTCGATGGCTTTCCTGATGAGTTCCTTCTCTTCTTCCGCGGTCAGGATCTTGATCTTCTTGACCTTCTGGAAATAGAGGTTGAGGGAATTGAGTGAGCTGTTATTTTTGGTCATCTTGATTGAATGGAGTGATGGATGAAGAATACTTCACGATGGCGTTTTTTTTCTGATCAAAAAGGGTTTCACGTCCGCTGAAGAATTCCGTTCTCAGCTCGTCAAGAAATCGAGAAAACTCTTCCTGCATCGATTCCATCTTCAGCTTCATGTTGTAGATGATTTCGATACCCGCCAGGTTGACTCCCATGTCCCGGGAGAGGTTGAGAATGAATTCCAGCTTCTTCAGGTCCTTTTCGGTATAGACCCGGGTATTTCCTTTGCTGCGTGAAGGAATGAGCAATCCTTCTCTTTCGTAGAGTCTGAGAGTCTGAGGATGGATCTGGAAACGGTCGGCCACTGCGGAGATGAGGTAGGTCTTTTCCTTGTTCATGGAATTTCCTCGCGGGGGTTGTATGCGGTAAGCTGTTCCAGTTTTTTCAAGAGCTCACGTACTGCCAGGTCCTTGGTCGGCGGAGGAACGATCTTGAGGGTGACCACCATGTCGCCCTGTTCCGTACTTTTCGGCAGACTGATTCCCTTGCCGCGGAGCCGGAGTTTCTGCCCGGAAGACGAACCGGGCGGAATTTTGAGAATGGCCTTGCCGTCCAGGGTGGGAACTTCCACCTTGGCTCCCAGGGCTGCTTCGGTGAACGTAATCGGCAGGGTGATCACCAGGTTGTTCTGCTGCCGTGTGAAGAAGGGGTGGGGCGAAACGGAGATGCTGATGATCAGATCACCGTACTCTCCACCGTGTATTCCGGCGTTTCCCTTCTGGGGGATGCGCAGTTTCGATCCGTCTTCCACTCCTGCCGGGATCCTCACCTTGATGCGATCGACTGTGTCTGTACGACCGGAGCTTGAACAGGCGGAACATGCTTTTTCGGAAATGACACCCCGGCCGTGGCAGGTCGGGCAGGGAGAGGCGAATTTCATGAACCCCATCTGCTTCTGGACTCGACCGGTTCCATTGCAGGTGTGACAGCGGGTGGATGAACCGCTGGGCTGGTAGCCTCTACCGCCGCATGGTTTGCAGGCCATTTTCCGGGTCAATTGAATCGGAGTCTCGAGGCCCTTGACTGCGTCCAGGAAACTCAGGCTCATGGAGTAGTGAAGATCCTCGCCGCGGCTGGGTGGAGTCTGCTCCCGGGTCTGGGGCCCTCCGGCACCGGCGAATCCCCCGCGGAAGATGGTCTCGAAGATGTCACCGAACGACGCGTCACCGCTGGTATTGAAATCGAATCCTTCGAAAGGTCCGCGGCCGGGGCCCTTGTTGAAGTCGGTCCCGACTCTGCCGTAGGTGTCGTATTGCTTGCGTTTTTCCGGATCTTTAAGGGTTTCGTATGCTTCCGTGATCTCTTTGAAGCGTTTCTCCGCCTCTTTATCGTTGGGATTTAGATCCGGGTGGTATTTTCTCGCCAGTTTGCGATAGGTCTTTTTGATTTCGGCAAGGGTCGCTTTGCGGCCGACACCCAGAATCTGGTAATAATCTTTCATGTAAAAATTTTACTTGAGACAATCGGAAAAAGCAAGACGAGTCAAACTTCTTGGAGATCGGTGTTCCTGGCAGGAGGATCATCGGAGGTCATTCCTTTCTGCCAGGCATCAATTTTTTCCTTGATGTCTGCGGAGCGGTTTTTGACTTCGATTTTTTCACCGTCAAGCAAACAGATCAGGGTTTTCTGGTCCTCTTCGATGTAGGAACTGATGGCAGCGGCATTGAGTAGAATCTCCATCCCGTCTCCGGCTCGAATCAGGCGAATCATGTCAACCTCGTCATATTCGGTATTATAGCACATCCGGAAGACATGGTCACAGCGTCCCTGTTGCAGGACTTTTTTTTTTACTATAATACGTATTGTGATAAAGAAATGGAGAGTGCATCGCCGGGGGCGTTTCGCCGGACTGTTCGTTGTCGTCATGATGCTGACTGCGGCGATCCGGGCAGCCGAGCGGAATGATGTCAATGTTCTGCTGATCACTCTGGATACGATGAGGGCCGACTGTATCGGTGCCGCCGGGAATCCGGAAGTCCATACTCCGAATATTGACGCTTTGTGCAGGGGAGGAGTCTTTTTCCGCAGGGCCTATGCTCCCGTTCCGCTCACGCTTCCTTCCCACGCCTCCATCATGACCGGCCGGTATCCTCCAGCACATCGGGTACGGATCAACGGGCGTCACCGACTGGATGGGAAGGAAGATACCCTGGCGGAAATTCTGAGGCGTCACGGTTACCTCACCCATGCCGTTATCGCCTCTTATGTTCTGCAGGCCCAGTTCGGCACCGATCAGGGATTTTATCGGTACGATGACGGATTGACTGTGGATGACGGGACGGATAAACCTTCTGCGGAAATTCCTGCCGATCGGGTCTACCAGAAGTTCAGTCGCTGGTTGGAATCTTGTAATGATCGCCTTTTTTTTACCTGGCTCCATTTTTACGACCCCCATATGCCGTACAATCCTCCGGCGGCCTTCATTCGAAAAGGATTCGAGAAGGATCAGCGAAAGCTGTACTTGGGGGAAATCGAGAACGTAGACCTCAATATCGGCCGGATTGTGAAGGATCTTCGTGAGAGGAACCTGCTCGACAGGACCCTGATTGTTTTGGCCGGAGATCACGGCGAGGCTTTCGGAGAACACCACGAATACGGACATACGGTCTTCGGGTATGAAGAAAACCTCAGGGTGCCCCTCATTTTTTTTCATCCCGGTCTGGCAGGGATCCGGATCGTAGACGAGCCGGTCTGTCTGGTGGATGTTCTGCCGACAGTGACGGATCTTCTCGGTATACCGGCAAGTCCCGCCGTGCAGGGGATTTCTCTCCGACCGTTTTTTTCAGGAGACATGGCGGATGGAGAACGGGAGATCTATTTTGAAAGCCTGTGGGGCAGTCTGGAGAAGAATTGGGCACCGCTGACCGGAATTGTTTTTCGTGGAGTCAAGTTCATTGATCTTCCGGATGCGGAATTGTACGATTTGAACGCAGATCCTGCAGAGAGATACAACCTGAGTCGAAGGAAGTTCAAACTTTCCGGGGAATATCGAAAGCGGCTGCAGAAATTTCTCAGCGCCTTTTGCGGGGGCACTCCGGTAAGCGCTTCACCCGATGAGGAGGGTTTGAAGAAGTTGTCTACATTGGGCTATATCTCAGATGAAAAAGCGATCGCTATCGGGAATGTCGATCCCAAGAGAGGAATTATCCTGAAGAACAAGCTGGATCGTTTGAGCGGTCAGATCGCCCGATGTGTCGGATTGGAAGAGGCGGAAGCGGAACTGCTCCTGTACGCCGT
>CAYMND010000158.1:0-6580 GCA_964391685.1 uncultured Clostridia bacterium
GAATGGAAAGTCATCGAAATCGAAGCAGCCTGATCAACTCGGAGCAGCTGGATAATTTCACCATCAAAAGCGAACAGTTCCATTGCCAGGGCTGCACCAACCGCTGCAGCGTAACCCGATCCACTTTCTCCGGCGGCGGCACCTTCATCAGCGGTTACCGCTGTGAACGCCGGCAGACCGTCGAAGAAAAACGCAATGACATACCCAACCTGTACCGTTACAAAAGCAGCCGCTTGTTTCAATACCGTCCTCTGTCGAATTCCGAAGCTCCCCTCGGCGTCATCGGCCTGCCCAGGGTACTCAATATCTATGAGCACTATCCGTTCTGGTTCACTCTGCTGACTCGACTCGGTTTCCGGGTTCAGCTCTCCCCTCCGTCCCGGCAGCTTTGCCCCGAAGACGGCTGGGAGTACCTCAGCTCGGAAGCGGTGTGCTATCCGGCGAAAATCGTCTACACCCATATTCTGTATTTAATCCGCATGGGTATTCGGCACATTTTCTTTCCCTGCCTGCCCCGGGAACAGGCTGGAAACGGCCAGGATTTCCGCTACAACTGTCCGATCGTAACCTCTTTTCCGGAAGTACTGCGCAACAACCTTGACATCCTGAATTCCCACAATATCCGCTTCGATACGCCTTTCCTGCCCATTCACAGACGCGACAGGCTATGGAAACACCTGAGAACGGTCTTCCCCCGGGATCAGATCGGTGACGGAATCCTTCGCAACGCGATAAAAGAGGCCTATCTCGAACTGGATCGTTATCGAGGCGATCTCTTGTCCGAGGGCGACAAGGCAATACAATGGCTGAAAAAAAACCCACAGGAGAAAGGAGTGGTTCTGGCCGGGCGTCCTTACCATCTGGACGACGAGATTCACCATGGGATCCCGGACATGGTGGAGAGCCTCGGTCTGGCGGTGATCAGTGAAGATTCCCTGCCGGAACTCGATCCCGATCGACTGCAAAAAAATCTGAGGGTCATCGATCAGTGGGGCTATCACCACCGTCTATACAACGCAGCCCATCATGTAATCGGCGAAAAAGCGCTCCAGATGGTTCAGCTGAATTCCTTCGGGTGCGGCATCGACGCCATCACCATCGATCAGGTGGAAGAGATTCTGCAGCAAGGCGGCACACATCTGACTGTCCTGAAAATCGACGAGAACAGCCAGCTGGGTGCAGCCCGTATCCGTCTCCGTTCCCTGTTCGGCGCCCCGGCCCGACTGGTTCCTCCACGAAGAAACACTGAAGCGACACCCAAAAACCGCCCGGGAACCGCCGGAGACACCATACTCATTCCACAGATGTCGGCCGTCCATTTCCCATATCTCGAGCAAGCGTTCCGGGCCAGCGGCTACCCGGTCACCCTGTTGCCTCCTCCCGGTCCCAGAACAGTTGAGACCGGATTGCGACACGCGAACCACGACATCTGCTACCCTGCGATTATCATTATCGGCCAGATGATCGAAGCTCTTCAAAGCGGCAAGTGGGATCCCGCCCGGGTCACTCTGTTACTCAGTCAGACGGGAGGAGGCTGTCGGGCGAGCAATTACGTCTCCCTGCTGCAACGGGCCCTGGACCACGCCGGTTTCACTCAGGTCCCCATTCTGACTCTGGCTGGCAGCACCCGGGTTCAGTCTCCAGCCATCCGCTACACTCTGCCCCTGATTAAACGCATCATCCTTTCCCAGTCTTTCGGCGACCTGGATCTGAGGCTCAGAAACCGTTTTTCCCCGGTTGTTCCGGGAATCTTCCGCCAGCTCATCGACAAGTACCGGCCGACCATGTTCGAGCTCATCAGGAGCCTGGATCTCTCCGCCGTACGGAAGCTGTCGAACAGGATCTGTCACGACTTTCAACCCTACTTTCATCTACCGAGGCGGAGCCGTGTCGGTCTGGTGGGGGAAATCTTCATCAAATACAACGAACTCGGCAACAACAATTTGGTGCGCACGCTGGAGGAAGACGGATACGAAGTCGTGCAGCCCGACATCATGGGCTTCGCCCAGTACTGCGCTTACGACCGAATTGCCAATCACCGCCTGCTTGGAGATTCTTGGCTTCCCAGAAGCATCGCCGGCATGTTCATCCGTCTCACTGAAAAGATCCGCGGTATGGCCATGGACGGACTCTCCATGATGGATCCGGGAAAGGAGACCCACCACTCCATCCACCGCCTGGCCGAGTTGGCCGCTCCCCTGATCTCCACCGGGAACCAGTGCGGAGAAGGCTGGTATCTGACTGCAGAAATGGCGGCCATGCTTGAGGAAGGAATCCGACGCATCATCTGTGTTCAGCCGTTCGGCTGCCTGGCCAATCACATCAGCGGACGGGGAATGATTAAAAAACTGCGGCAGATGTACCCAGGTGCCGACATTCTGCCTCTGGATTTCGATCCCGGAAGCAGTGCCGTCAACCAGTACAACCGGTTGAAACTGTTTCTGGGTTGATGCGATCAGTTTCGGGCCACGATTGTTCGCATCTCTTCCACCACCTGAGGCGCATAATCTCCACCGTCCCACCATTCAATCACCCGGGCCGCCGTTCGCCTCGCGGCATCGATTCTTCCGGTCTTCGCCTGAAGCCCGGCCAGTTCCGCGTGGGCCATGATGAAAACGGCGGCATTCTCCAGGCGCCCCAGGTGATTGGCGATCCCCGATTCATAAAGAGCCATGGCCTCTTCGTCCTCCCCGGCACCGGCTTTGATTCGCGGCAGTGTCAGATTGAAATCAGGAATCCCTCCAGGCCGCTGCGGATCCGGAAACAGTTTCCATGCCTGATGATAGTAGTTCTCGGCCTGAGTCAGTTCACCTCTGGCAAGAGCCGCCAGAGACCGCAGGTGCAGGGGATATCGCATGAAAGGACGTCCAATGATCTCGACCACCCCGTCCATTTCGAGAAGATTTTCTTCCAGGCCCTTCCAGTCGCGCCGTTGGACATTCAACCGTCCGACTGCATAAAGCAGTTCAAAACGTCGAAGGAAATGATGTTCTTGCTTTTCCCCGGCCAGAATAGTGGACAGCTTCGAGAAAGCATCCTCCCGAACTGCCGCCTCGGGATGAAAGACACAGATATTCAACCGATCAAAGGCAAGATTCTTCAACAGATCGCCGTTCCCGGCGGCAGTTGCTTCTTGATTCAGTCGGTCAATCCACGACAGGGCTTCTCCGAATCGCCCGCGGTGCAGACACAGATTGGTCAGACTGCCGACGATCCGGTAGCGTTGCCGAGGTGTCGCCAGTCCGTCCCATACCCTCCTGTACAGTTCCTGCGCATCGTCCAGACGGTCGCGCAAAACCATCAGGTTCCCCAGCATTCCGTTAAAATGAGGTATGTTTCCGCTTTCTTCACGGGAGAGGTTCAACTCTGTCTCGGCGTCATCGATTAATCCCTGAAGAAAAAACATGTGATACCGAAGCAGGTGATAATGCTTGCTTTTCTTCAAACCACTCTGGTATCGCTCGATAATGTCCCGGGTAGCGCTGAAATGGCCCTGTTCCAGTTCATTGGTAAAAAGATTGGTGCTGACGATCGCACGGCCGGGATTCAGTTTCTCCAGTTCCCGATAGAACCGGTTCGATTCCGCCCAGTTTTCCATGTTGCGGCTGACTGAAGCCGCTTCTTCCAGTGCCTCGACATCATCCGGGTAATCCAGCAGAATCTTACGGAAACAGTCCAGGGCTTTCCGATAATCCCCCCGGACGGAATTCTGGTATTTCCCTTCCAAAGCCAACCGCTCCCGTTCCGTCATGTGTCCGGCAAGGGAAAGGGCCCGTTCGAAGAACTGTTTTTTTCTGGGATCGTCATACTTCCCCATGGCCATGGCGGCGAACGCGTAGGCCATGGCGAAATCGGAATCGGAAGCAACGGCTTTTTCAAACTGCGCCGCCGCTTCCTGAAAGCGGCCCCGTTGAAAAAATTCCTTACCCGTAGAATAGGCTCTGAGTGCTTCGATGGAAGATGTGGAAATCTGTCGGATGTCCTTGTCGATTTCCTTGAGTATCACCTCCCGAGGCAGTTTGAATGCCAGTTTGGTTTTGTCGGTCAGGCTGTTGATCATGGAGAAAATACTGTCTTCACCGATACCGTCGCTCTGGATGCTTTCGCGATACTCGCCACTCTGCAGTGAGACGATCCGGGCACTGACCCGAAAACGACTGCCAGCCTGCGTCAGTTCCCCGATCATGACGAAATCGGCGCCGCTCTCCTGCCGCAGAAGCTCCAACTGCTCCCGGTACAGTTGTTCCCTGGGTGTCCAATCCGGATATCGGTTGAAGAAAGTCTGCAGCAGGCCGTCTCCGGTCACACGGATATGACGTGACTGACCGAGGTCGGTGGTCAACAGATCGGCCAGTCCCCGACTCCAGAAGGCATATCGCTCCTCCCCGGTGTTGTTGGCAAAAGGCAGAACAATCAGTCTGCGCCGCCCGTCTTCCATCTCGTCCGGACGCGAATGCTGGTGCAGCACGGACCAGAGGACGACAACCAGTATCAGGAGAGTCAGCAACGGAAGGACTCTCTTTCGCAGCCAACGATTCATCTTGTACCGGAGCGAAATGATCGGAGCTCTCTGGGCTTGAATGTCGGCTTCCACTTCGGCCGCGTTCTGGTAACGCATATCCGGGTTCTTGGCCAGACAACGCAAGATGATCCGACGCAGATAATCCGGAATCCTTTGTTTGTCGGCGGTGCCGAAGGCCGGTGTTTCGCTGAGATGCTTCTGGAGGTAGCCGAGATCGGTATCGGCATGAAAAAGGGGCTTGGCGGTGATCATCTCGTACAGAATGACCCCCAGGCTGTAAATGTCGGAACGAAAGTCACCACGCTGTCCTTTCCACTGTTCAGGAGAGATGTACTCCGGCGTTCCCATGATCACTCCGGAGACACTGGCGCCGCTTTGCCTCATGCCCTTGGCCAGACCGAAATCGACAATGAATACGTGACCCTCGCAGTCGATCAGAATATTCTGGGGCTTGAGATCCCGGTGAGCGATGCCCTTGCGGCGGGCTGCCTCCAGCCCCCGGCAGACCTGAATCGCCAGGGATTCTATCTCTTCCAGTGCAAGCGGACCCTGCTGATTAATTCTACTGCGCAGGGTCACTCCATCAATATACTGCATGGTGATGAACTTGATACTGCGCCACTCCGAAAAATCGTGAATGCGCACCACATTTTCATGGCTGACCTCCCGGGCCAGCAGAATCTCGTTCTTGAACCGTTTGACCATGAGCTCGTCATCGAGTAACTCCGGCCGGATGATTTTGATGGCGATCTCGACATCCAGTTCCAGATCGACGGCGCGGAACACTCGGCCCATGCCTCCCCGACCGATTTCACCGACGATGCGATACCGTTCGGCAAAGATGTCGTCTTCCTGAAAATTCAAAGGGTCATGGACAGTGAATTGCATGGACCGAGTGGTGTCTTGCCCTGCCGAAGCGGAAGAAAGAATCGGATATCCGCAGCTAGAACAGAAATTACTGATTTCCAGGTTTTCGTTACCACATTTTTTACAACGCATTTCGTTTCAACGATTCATATGTCGAGTTTTTGGATTTCACTATTATGTTACATTACTCAAGCCCGGATACCAAACAGAATCTTAACAGAGGCTGTCCGTTCTTTTCAAGCCCTTCACAAGAACATGGATATACAAGATCAGGTTTTCACCGACCTGAGAGGCGATCACCCGAGATCATCCCTTTCATTTCTTTCAAAATCTGTGGAGCCGGGTCTCCTTTCTGCCACCAGTCGACCACTCTTTTCGCCAGGGTTTCCGCTTCGGACTTCCTCCCGTTTCTCAAACAGAGTCGTGCCAGCTCCACATGAGCCATGACCCAGGACGTCGCATTGTCCAAACGGCCGATGTTTCCATCGATGATATCCCGGTAGAGATGCATGGCCTCGTCCAGGTGGCCGAGAGCGGTTTCGATACGGGCCAGGGTCTGAAGGAAATCAGCAGCCAAGGAGTCCGGACGTCCGGGGTTGGGCAGCAAGTCAACCGCCTGGCGGGCAAAGACCAGCGCCTCCTTGGGCTGCCCCTGCTGCAGTGCCGTTTCAGCCTGCAGGTGCAGCGCATACCGTCGGAAGGCCTCCCCTCTGCGAACGACATAGCCTTTCATACTGGTGATCATCCGGTTCACCTCCTGGATCTCGCCCTTCACCAGATAAAGACGTCCATAGAGATACTCCAATGCCTGACGATGACTGAAATCAAGTCCGGAAAGATCCCTTTTCCCGGTATTCAGTTCTTCCGCCAGGATATCATCGCCCTTCCCGGCCATACAGGTCTGCAGAAGAGTCCGGCAGTGCAGCTCTTCCAGTTCGAGTTCAAGCACTTCCTCCGATGCCAGTTCCGAAGCGTCCGCCTGCTGCAGCAATGTACGAGCCAGACCGAACTGACCACGATGCAGTGCCAGATTGATCAGATTCTCATAGGCTTGGTATAAATTCCTGCGACCTAGAACCGGTTTCTGCAATACCCTGTACCACCGTTCCGCTTCATCGAAACGATCCGACAGCAGGGCCAGATGACCTCGCAGCAAAGGTTCCAGCGGGCCATCCGGATCCACACGATTCA
>CAYMND010000159.1:0-6567 GCA_964391685.1 uncultured Clostridia bacterium
AGTCAGCTGCTCTATCCATTGAGCTACGGGTGCAACCCCAGGCTTATCAACTCGGGGCGAGAGGATTCGAACCTCCGACCCTCGGTTCCCAAAACCGATACGCTACCAGCCTGCGCTACGCCCCGAATCTATGAAAACTAAAATTCGGAAGAATCGCGCCGCAGGCGTTTCCGCATCCTTTTCTGCGCCAAGGCAGCCTTCAGACGCCGCTTTTCGCCGGGCTTGAGGTAAACCGTATGTTTCTTGATTTCCTTGATAATTGCTTCCTGCTGAACTTTGCGCTTAAACCGGCGCAGGGCGGAATCAAAAGATTCTCCTTGATTAACTTCTACGTAAGCCAAATTAGTGCACTCCTTGCGTGATTTTCCGGCACAATATAACCCATCTGGCCCGACCTGTCAAGGTTTAACTCAGCAAAACTCACTCTTCCGGTACTCCTGAAGACTCCGCATCCATCCTTCTCTGCAGACGGACCAGCCGTTCCTCCAGATTTCTACGCTGTGCCGGGGTCAGAGGCAGTCTCTCGAGAGCTTCGTGAATCAGCTCCTTTGACCGTTGCATATCCCCTTCCCGATAGTCTGTATGAACGATCAGTTCAGTGAAGGCACGTTTGTCCAGAGCAGGGAGCAATTCACTCCAGAGCCGGGCGGCTTCCTGATACAGTTTGCGTCTCTTCTTGCACAGCGCCATACGCTTGATGACTTCGGCACGGATTTTTCCTTCCCTGCACCGGGTCAATTCCCGATCCAGGCATTCTTCGGCGGTATCCATATCCCCCCGGCGTTCAAAAAGCTGAGCCAGTCCCAGATGTTCCCCCTCTCTTTCCGCAAGGGATGGATCCTGCAAATAGGAGGCCGCCAACACCAGCAGAGCGGCCAGACCCACGATATCCAGAGCGTTGTGCCGTATGACCGGTTCCAGCATCGACAAGCGTTTCTGACGTAAAAAACTGAAATATAGGGACGGGATGAATTCTCCCGCAATATCGTCTTCCCGTGAAAGCCCCAGCAGTTCCTCTCCCAGAATGCCCAGTCGTCTCGACGGAAAGGTCCACCCCCAAAGGGTACGGGCGGGATAGAGAAAATCAAGATGAGGGACCGGTTCAAGGATAAATGGCAGACGGTTCAAAACGCAGCGGCTTTCCAGCAGAGGCAGATCGAACGCCTTCCCATTGAACGAAATCAGACAATCGGGGCGTATCGAGTCGACCAACTGTTGCCACTCTTTCAGAAAAACCGGCTCATCCGCCGGATCCAGCAGAGTCATCACCTTTACGGTGAACACATCGTCTTCGAAATATCCGCTGCCGATCATAAACGGCAGAGTACCCGCCCCTCCCGAAAGGCCGGTGGTCTCCGTATCGATGAACAGTGGTCTGTGAAAAGCCACTTTTCCCATGCCCGGAAAAAGAGTGGAAAAGGATTCCGGCCGGATATTCCCCCATGTCGCCAGCTGTACCGGTCCGATCAACCGTCTCAACGAATATGAGCTCGTTTGAAGGTGGAACGGTTCCCGATTCTTCTTCTCAATCTGTTGCGCTCGATTCTCCTGACGACTCTTCAGCTTGGCTTCAACCAGTTTTTCCAAACGCTGTCTGGTATTCTGCTCAGGAGGTTGCGTTCTGGATTCTTTTTTGTTGTAGAGAAAATCAAGCCTGTCTCTGAGCTTGGACACGGATTCCCTTTTCAGTGCGATCCGAGGAAATCAGTCGATGATGAAATCCATCGGGTTTTGCGGCCTGTTGTAAACGATGACTTCGTAATGCAGGTGAGGAGCCGTACTGCTGCCGGTACTGCCGACATAACCGATGATATCTCCCCGTTTCACATGCTGACCTTCCTTGATGGCAAAGTCGGCAAGATGACCGTACCGGGTCTGAAAACCGAAGCCGTGATCGATAACCACCATTTTTCCCAGATAGCGATTGTAATCGGTCATCAGCACAAATCCGTCGGCAGTGGCGGCGATCGGGCTGCCCAATTGAGTGGCGATATCCTGGCCTGAATGCATATCGGGCTTACCAGTCAACGGATGGGTCCGGGAACCGAAAGAATCGGTCAGCAATCCGTGAACCGGCCAGATGGTCGGTGTCGCCGCAAGGCGAACCTTCTGTTTGTCCAGAAAGCTGTCCACAAACTGAAGTGTCTCAGCCACTTTTTCCGCTCGGTCGTTGATCTGTGCCAGGTTGCTGATCCGGTCATTCATCGGTACAGCCGGGGGAGTGACCTGCGTCGGCACCTGAGTGCCGCCGATCTGCGCCCCCATGGGATTCTCGGCTCCTCCGCCCCGTCCGACTTCGGTCAACGCCGTCGGAGAAGTCAGGCCGGTGGCCACCAGAATTTTACTCTTGAAGGTTTCCATCTTTTCCAGATTGCTCTTCAATGATCCGATCTGATTGACCAGTTCCCCGATCTGCTGGTCCTTCTGGGTATTTTCCATCTCCAGACGTTTAATGCGCTGAGTATCGAAGGATATGGTCAGGTAGTCGTAAATCATGAACCCGAACACCAGAAGCAAAATGGAAAAGGCGACAATGGCCCTGCGGATAAATCGGTGGGTCACCACAAAATCCTTGCTGCTGGCCAATGCATCGGAAACGATGATAACCGAATATGTTCTTTCCTTTTTCTTCACAGATCGCATCTTTTTTACCTTCTGCACCTTACATACACAAAAAACAAATGAAAGTCAACGTTTTGTAGTAAAAAATAGCATACAAGAGCATACAAAAAACAGGAAATGATTGACAACCTTTTCCTGCTGATGTTAAATAGATCATATGGGTTTTTCTTGATTTGAAGACGGAGGAGATCCAATGAGTAAAGAAACCGTGTTCTTGGCAGACAGCAGTTACGCCATCAGAAAAATTGCCGAGCGTAACTTCGCCGAAGAAAATAATTACAATCTGGTAACCTTCAAAAGCGGTCAGGATTTGAAGGAGCAACTGCTCGAGCAACGGCCGCACGTTGTATTGGTTGAGCTGAAGCTGCCGGAATGGAACGGTTACGAGGTCTGTAGTTTTATCAATTCGGAACCGAGTCTGGCAGACACCCATGTCTTCCTCCTTCGCGCCGCCTTTGATCCCGTCGAAGAAGAAAAACTCCAGAACATAAAATACGTAGATGTGGTCACCAAACCTTTTGACCACACCCTCCTGATCGAAAACATCGAAAAACTGAGCAAGGAAGCTCCAGGTCCCACACCTCCGCCGGAAGCGGATTTACCGGAAGATTTCCCGGAGATCGACGATTTTGACGCCCCCTCCCAGGAACTGAGTTTTTCCGATGTCAAGGAGGAAATGGAGCAGGACAATTCAGACTTTCCCCAGCCTCCAGCCGCGCCGTTCACTGCGCCCCGTCCGATTGAAACCTTCGGCGATGACGTTCAACCATCGGAAGAAATCACCCAGGGCTCCGTGCCCGGCGGTCGCGATCGGCTGTCTCCTCAGGAACCGGCTGATGAAATAGACAACCCTTTTGACGATGAATCGCTCAGCGAGCACATCAAAGAACAGGAAAGCGAACTGGGTATCGGTTCAATCACCCAGGAGGCCCTGGCCATTGAGAAAGCCATGGCTGAGGCTGACGAACAGGGGGACGAACCGGTTCCTGAAGAGGAAGAAATCGAAGAACCGGAGAGCCAGACATCCGAAGTCCTTGAAGAATCCACCATAAAACCTTCCGAGCCAGAGGATGAGTTCAAGGATTTCACCTTTGATGACAACGAATCTTTTTCCTTTCCCAGTGAACCACCTGAAGACGAAGTCGACCAGAACAAGCGGATGGACCTTGCAGAAGAGGAAGAAAAAACGGATTTCGAAATCGATGAACAGGAGGATCGTGACAGCTTTGACCGGCCAAGACCCCCCTCTTTTCTGGACATCTCCGCCTCTGAGGAAGAGATGGAGGAAATAACACCGGAACACTCCGAAGTCGAACAAGCCCCCGAAAAAGAAGACGAAGAGCCCGAAATACCACAATGGGCTCCTCCTGCCGGAGACAGCGAATTCCCTGATTTCACAGCGGAAGCCAAAGATGAAGAAAGCGGCGAAGAGGAGCGGCTGGAAGTCCCGGAGCCCATCGAAGAGGCCGCCGTAGCATTCACTGAAGAAACGGAAAAAACCGAACCTGTAGAAGAGCAGGAAAACCGGTTCGACGATTTTCCCGGAGTAGAGGATCCCAGCGACGAATCGAGTTACAATTTCGCCGTGAGCCCCGAACCCGACAACACTCGGACCAGCGAAAGTCAAGCCATTCCTCAGATCGAGGAGCCGGAACCTTTGCAGCGGGAGGTTGAAGAAACAGAAGAACCGCCGGTGATTTCCACCGACGAATTCTCCGAAAAAGGAAAGATATCCCTGGAATCCATGTCGCCCACCGATCGGGAGATCATCATGCAGAGAATCGAGCAGAACATATCACAGACACTGAAAGACATTCTCTGGGATATCATCCCTCCCATCGCCGAGCGCATCATTCGCGAGGAGATCGAGTCCATAAAAAAAGAGATCGCCCAGTCTATCGAGTAGGACAGCCGTCTCGAACAGATCGTTGAAGCCATGGCCGGTACTGTTGATTGCGGTGCATACACAATTCTGTCTCTGACCGCTTCAACCGAGGAGTCCCTTCTGACCCGAAACATGGCCTCATTTCTCCTGCCATTGAGCCGCCTTCCGGCACCGGCCGCCTCACTGCTTTCTTTCGACATCCTCGCCGACAAGCCTTCAACCTTTGGTCCCGGAGACCCTCTTGCCCTGCGGGCCCTGAGCCTTATTTTCGTCCGCCTGCTGATCCGCAGGGGGCTGCTGTACCATAAGCCGAGTCCATCGGGCCATTTCCAGATCCACCTCAGCCCCTTGGCTGAACCGGTTGATGCCGACATCATCCAATCCGCTGTTGTTCGCCCCGCATCATTCCGAACCGGGATTTTCGCCTTTCTGCGCAAAGGTTCCTGCTTCACCAGAACCGGAACAGGTGATGATGCGGAACCCCTATCACTTGCGGTTACAGTCTGTCCCGTTTGCAGTCGTGTCCTGAAAATCGGGAAAAGCTGTCCGCGACATCCCCATGTAAAACCGCATTTACATGTAACTCTCCTGGTTTCCAAACCGGTTCAGCGATTGATCTGGCTGGCATGCAGCCTCACAATTCCATCATCCAAACCTGCTGTCAGCACTCTGATTTGCGAACCCAGGCTGTCCACCAGCCATCTGGGGCTTTTTTTCAGTTTCATCCTTCAGCTGGGTCATCGCCTTCCCTTCAAGGAAATCCTTGTATGGCCAAGGCAACCATTCAAGGGAAGCCGCGACAAAGGGACCATACCGGTGCTACCTCCAGAAACAGATCTGATCTCTCTCTGGCCCGGATGGAAAGCCATCACATGCCCCCCCACCGGACGCATCCGATTCGTCCAAAAGCTCTACCGAAGCTGGGGCGACCTTCGTCAGATCAACCACTCCAGACCCGTCATCCCTGATCAAGGCCCGGAGACATCCAACTGCTCCAGCCAGATCGACAGATGGCTGCTGCACAGCCTCAATCTGATGGTGGCAGCGTTCCTGAACGACGAGGAGCAACGCAGATCCGCTCTGGCGTTGGAGAAAATGGCCCGCTTCATAAGGAAAGCTCTCATCTCCGATTATCTTGTCTGGAGAAAAACAGACTGGGATCAGTCCGCCCGGGACATTCTGGCCACCGTCATGAATGTCCTGAGCGAGCTGGCAATGCCCTACAACCTTCGCTTTTCTCCCCCTCCGGATAAACGGACATCGAGCTTCTCCCTCAGATTATACCGAAGAGACTGGATTTTTACATCAGAATACAAACTCCTGACGACTGTTCGCGACATCATCCGGATGGTGCGTTCATTGAGAGGAGAAATCAAACGGGCCGGGTTCACTCCGGACGACCCCGTCTTCATCAACTCACCGCAGCTTCGGTCTCTGCCCCGGGATCTCGGCCGTCTCCTGAAGCGGATACTGCCTCAGGTAGAGATGGAGTTCACCGCGGAAAAACAAATGAGGGACATTTTCGGTCTCAGAACTCAAACAGGATCGTGGCGTATCCTTCAGGCCGTCGTGACCCCCGATTTCCGGGAACAACTGGTTCAATACTACCGGGAACAACTGCAGAAAGATCAGACAGCCTATGAAACCATCCGGGGACAGTACGAGGACAGCAAACGAAAAGGCAGGTCTCAAAATTCCCTGAAATCCATGCGCAGAAAACTGCTGACACTCAAAAAACGGCAGATGATCTCCTTATCGAGGGTCCATGAACTTCAATGATCCGCTGACCATCATTTCAATCCCCCGAACCGATTCCACCAACACTCACATCAAGCGGCACCGGAATCCCTTTTTCGGCGGCTCCCCTGTTTTTCTGCTGGCTGAGAGCCAGACCGGAGGCAGAGGACGGGACGAGCGGTCCTGGGATTCCCCGGCCGGAGGTTTTTACGGTTCCCTGGTCCAGCTGATTCCCGAATCCCCCCCGCTGTCCCATGGTCTTCTTTCTCTTTTGGCCGGTCTCGGTGCCCGGGATGTGTTGACGGATATTCTTCCGGCCTGCC
>CAYMND010000160.1:0-6549 GCA_964391685.1 uncultured Clostridia bacterium
AAGACAACGTCAGCAGGCAGGAGACCGGCTTGTGGTCGCTCAGCTTGTAGCTTTTCGGCAGCTGGGCGTTGATGCGGTCGAATATTTCATGTTCGATTTGCCCGGCTTCGGGTTTCACCCTCAGGGGCAGCTCGTTGCGAACCAGCGCCTGTGAGAAGAGGATGTGGTCCAGCAGGATGTTGGGACTGCGGCCGGGGTCGATCTTGTCCTGAAAATAGACCGACCAGCGCAAGGGGTCGGGGTAATCGAACAGGGCGTGATTGAAATATTTCTCCGCTTCGAAAATGCTGCCCTGGAGGGCGGTCAGGAGATCGAAGAAGAGGAACTGCCGTTCGAACAGTTCCTTGCCGGGGCCGTCGTTGAGATCTCCCATCAGAAAAATGGCCGGGGACTCTTCCTGGGCGAAGCGCTGGTCCACGTAATAGCGGACGTTCTGGGCCTCGCTGGCCAGTTTCACCCTGGCCTTGATCGCTTCGGAGATGTAGGCCTTCCGTTCGGTTTCCTGGGCGCTGTCGAAGCGTCCGTACTTCACCAGTTTGCTTTTGAAGTGACCGCCGATCAGCTCGAGACGGGTGTCGCACAGCGGCAGGACCAGCACCTGTGGATGACGGTAATGACTGTGTTTTTTGGCCAGGATTTCCCCCCAGTGGTAGACCGGCCAGCTGTTCTGGTGCTCCCTGTTGGGAGAGGCCATGGCCGTGTACTCCCGCCAGACCCGGATCGGTAGGAGAGAACAGCGTTCCGCAATCTCTTCCCGGACGATGAACCAGATCCATTGCTTTCCCTGCTGTTCGTAGGGATCGTCCGCCGGGCGGATTATGGCCCGATACCCGTCCAGGGGCGCGACGAAGCGCTGGATGCCTTCTTCTCCGGCCGGTCCTTCCACCAGGCAGAGGATGTCGGGGGCGATTTCCCGGATCAGTCGGTATATGCCTTCCAGGCGCTGCCCCAGTTTCTGCCGGTGATTTTCGGATTTCGAAAGATCGTCCAGATCTTTCTGAAGGGTTTCGATCCATTCCCCGTTCCAACTCGTCAACTTGATGGTTTGACTCATTTCCCCCTCCTTTCGTACATGTTTATTGTCTCTCCGGCGGAACGGGAATGCAATCCTTTACCGGTATTTTTCTTCGAAGGATGTCGGATCCGGCCTTTGAATGAAGGGTTGAAAATGTCGACAAGTTATCTTGTTTTGCACTGATATATTATAAAAAGACCTCATTCTTTGAACGCCTCTCTTCGGAGTTCTTCGATGAAGGAGGCGTCGACCCAGTATGGGGTGATATCCTGGCAGAAGAAGAAGTACTTGCGGTCCGGGCTGATCAGTCCGGCATTGGTTCCGTGACCGCGGTGAACGGGTTCGCCGAGGTAAACGGGAGAAGTCCAGGTGCCGTCGGGGCAGTGGAAGCAGACGGAGATTTCGGCGTAACGATCCGCGGCGTAGCGGTAGAGGATGAGTTCAACGAGCCCCGGGCTATGGTCAGGAAGCTTCCGCTCGATCAGATCGTCCAGGGGAATCGGCTCTTTGAAATGGCCGTTGGTGAATTGGGACTTGAAGATCCGGCTTCCCCGGGCGGCGGGGCCGAAAGCCAGAAAATATATCGATCCGTCACCGGCGATTTTCGGCAGTATTTCGTTGTGGTTATCCCGGTTGGGGGGAAAATCAAGGCATTGGGCCGGGCCCCATTTCCCTTTCTGTTTTTCAGAGAACCAGAGGTCGACGCTCTCCGGGGCTTTTTCGTCATGAGAACGTCGAGATGCAAAGTAGAGTCTATTGCCATCGGCGGAAAAGGACGGGCTCCAGGATGGGTGATCCGAGAACGGGGCCAGTTCGGGGGCGGTCCAGCGACCGTTTTCCTCTCGCATCCACCAGATGCGGCTGTAGCCGATCCAGGGCATGAAATAGCCGTAGAAAAACAACTCTTTGCCGTCAGGAGAGAAAACCGGTACGCCGTAGGAGCGGTAGATGTCCCGGAAAAGTTCTGGAACGAAAGGGCGGGGCTCTTTTCCCGGTCCCTTTTGACCCAGATACTTCCCCTGGTATAGGGGAAAAGCCCGCGGCTTGTCCTCTGCTCCGCTTTGGATCAGCAAATCCGCGACTTCCCGGTTTCCCGCGGCCCGGGCGAAGTGCAGGGGAGTGCCGCCGTCGCCGCTGAGGGCGTCGAGCCGGGCCCCTTTTTCGATCAGGAGTGCCGCTGTTTCCCGGTTTCCGGTAATGGCGGCGATGTGCAGCGGGGTGAGGCCGCCGGCCTTGGGCGTGTTTACGTCCAGTCCGCTGGCGATCAGGTATTGTGCGATTTCCTTTTGGTTGAAGGCGACGGCGAAATGCAGGTAGTTTTCTTGATATTGGGTTGTGTGCCGGATGTCGGCTCCGGTTTCTTGGAGCGGTTTGACCAGGGTTGCATTACCGTTTTTTATGGCGAATGTCAGCGGGGTATAGCCGTAGTACCCTTCCATGATGACGGTGTCGACCTGGGCTTTCTTTTTCAGCAGCAGTTCGACGAGCTCGGCCTGATCGTTCTCCGTCGCCCGGTGAAGTGGACGAAAGCCGTAGCGGTCACCAAGAGAAGGATCGGCCCCGAGGTCCAGCAGCAGTCCGACAACCTGCGGCTGGTCGCTCCGTACGGCGGCCAGTAGTGCCGTTTCGCCTCTCGGATTTCTTACGTTCAGCAGCTCAGGGTGATCGCTTATCAGTTTGCAAGTGCCTTCATTGTTCTTTTCCTGAATCGCCTTGAAAAACTCATCGATCAGCGCTTGCTGCGGTATCTGACCTCCGGTCTTTTTTTTCTGATCCAGCTCCGTTTGGACGGCGTCGCAGACGGCTTTGACCGGTGCGCTTTGGTAGCCGTCTCCGGGAGGAGGTCCGCCGCCACGGGGGCCGAGAATGATGCCGTCCCTGACTTTTTTGACTTCGGCCGGAAACAATTCCGGGCCCATGGCATAATCCACCAATCCGGCGGCCTTCACCACCATATTGCCGGTGCAGAAGGCGGCGATCACCAATCCATGGGCATGGGCATTGCGCACGAACTGCAGCACTTCCGGATTCTGGTTGAACTTGCGGTACTGCGGCCCGCTGGGGATGATCAGGCAGTCGTATCCGGAAAAGTCGCTGAAGCCGGATATCAGGATGTCGCTCTTGAGGAGAACCTCACGTTTCTTGTTGTAACAGCCGCGATACTCGGCGTCGGGTCCGACCTTTTGGTATTCCCATCCACGCCGGACCAGTTCCTTCTCCAGGTCGAACCAGGCATCGCCGAACCATTCCCCCAGGAGCACCAGAACATGGGGGGAATGCTTGGCTTCCTCCGGATTTCGAATGCTCCAGAGATGGAACGGGAGAACAAATAGAGTCAACAATATAATCGATTGCTTGAGATCAGCTTTCATGGATCACATTTTGGATACGGGTACGAAGCTGGCCCAGCCGTCCCAGGAGGGATCGAAGGTCAATCGGACAGGGTTGTCGCCGTTACGGTCGATGCGGTAGATCTCGAAGTTGCCGTTGCGGACACTTTGAACGAGTAGATGTCGGCCGTCCGGAGACCATATGGGATTCTCGTCCCGGGTCTCGATCCGGGTGATGGGGCGGTCGTTGCCGCCGTCGGCATTCATGATGCGGATCATGCCCTGCATACGACCGTCGGCCTTGAACTTGCTGGCGTAGGCGATCTCCCGGCCGTCGGGAGACCAGGTGGGAAAGATTTCCCAGTGAGGTGTGTGGGTGATTCGGTTTTGATTGGAACCATCGGCGGCCATGACGTATATCTCGTAATTGCCGTCCCGGTTGGACATGAATAGAATTTTGCCTCCGTCTGGGGAAATGAACGGCCGCTCGTCGCGCCAGGCGCCCGATGTGAGCCGCTTCTGATCTGTTCCGTCACGATTCATGATCCAGATTTCGGTTTTTCCCCCCAGGTCTCTGACGAAGATAATCTTTCTTCCGTCTGGACTGAACTCCGGATGCTCCTTTTTTTCAGGACTGTTCGTCAGTTGTTTCTGCCCGCTGCCGTCGATGTTCATCCGAAAGATCTCCATGTTCCCGGATCGGTCGCTGAGGAAAGCGATCTCTTTACCGCAGGGTGATACGGCCGGACAGATGTCCCGGGCGGGGTGGTCCGTCAGCCGGATCGGTTCCTTTTCTCCGGCTTTGAGCCGGTAGATGTCCTGGTTTTCGTTTCTGCCGGAATAGAACAGCACGGCGTAATCGCCCGAAGAGGGTGGCGATGCGGTCATGACGACGGCTGCCGCCAGAACCAGAAGAAAAAAAATGAGATTTCTTTTTTTCGACATGGTGTTTCCTCTTTTTAAGGATGTACGGAGGCGGCAGGGCGCAAGGTTTGAAAAAACCTCCGAACCTTGTGAAACGGCTTTGAATATCACACTGTAGTTTATTGTATGGCTTTATGTTCGAAAAAAGGACATTTATGTGCAAACAATGGGTTTGTTTTTCTACACATTGATTACAACTGATTTGATTTTTTCTGTTTTATTCCGACAAAATTAATGCAAGATTCATGGCTTTTCCATTGCATAATCATGAATTGTGCCATTTTCATTTCGATGATCTTTATGAAAAATGTGCTGAACAATAAACTGAAACGGTATATTTGGAAAAGAAAATGCTGTACACTTTTCTTGATGGTCTGGTTTGGGCGTCGAGAACAAATCAAGTGGAGGAGCTCATGAGAATGAAAGGGAAAATCGCAATCTGTTGCTTGTTTTCAGTTATGCTGATGGGGTCGGTTCATGCCGATCCGGGAACCAAGACGTTCACTGTCAAGCCCGGGGTCATTGCCATCACCAAACCCGCAACCGGTGATGTCGTTCTCAGGCTTTCGAATATCAGCGTGAAATGGACGAAAACCGGTATTATGAATAATTCAATCAAAATCCGCCTGTTCAATGCCGCCGGTGTCAAAGTGGCTTCCATCGTGGATTCCGCGCCGAACAGCGGCAGTTACGTCATTCCTGCCGGCATTCTCAAAAACATTCCCCTCGGGAAGTATCGGTTGCGGGTCAGAACGGTGGATGGAAAGGTATGGGGAGAAAGCGGTCTGTTCAGTCTTCAGGAAATGGCCATGAGTCAGGGCGGGGACAATCGGAAGCTGACCCGGGTGATTCCGGTGATGCAGCCGGAGAACAATGCCAAGTATCCCTCCGGCAAACCGGTGACGATTCAGTGGAATCCGAACATCGGGAACTACGACAAGGTGAATATCCACCTCTACAATGCAACCGGGGACTCCATGGCCGACTTCATCGCCGTGGGCCATGCCAACTCCGGACAGGCCCATTGGATTGCGGATCCGAAGTACTCGTGGCCGGGGACGAAACTCTACATCAAGGTGTCCACGCCGGATGGCAAGGTCAGCGGGAAGAGCGGGATTTTTTCCATTTTTGAAGATGTGCCGCAGAAAAAAGAGCTGACCGTGGCCGCCCAGATCTCCAACAAGCAGGTGTCGCTTCCGCACAACGATCATCCCGCCGAGAAATGTCTTTACGTGCAACTGCCAAAGCCGGGCCGGGTGACGGGAAACAACGAGATCAAGTCCGGGCATTTCAAACGGGGTGGAAAGAAAGACGGATGCTACTATCAGGTGGAATACCATTTCACTTCCGATCTGACCTTCGATCTTTCGGCGTTGAAAGGCAAAGAGGTGTTGAAGGCGGAACTGAAGCTGACCCTCAACGAGGAAAACACCCTGGTGCCGGTGGGAACCTGGAGCACCAACGAATTCTGCACAAGCCGGAGCAACCTGTACCGGGGCGATTCCCTGCTCTGCTCCTTTTCCGTGTTCTCCCAGGGAGAGACTCAGACCATCAACCTGCTGGATTCGGTGAAATCATGGACGATCAACGGATCGGGAGGGGAATACGTGGTCACCGTCAAGGGGCAGTTTGACGGAGTTTTCATTGACAACACAGACAGCGTCTGCCTCAAATATTTCGGCAATCCGGTTCTGGTGGTGGAGTATAAGGAGTAGGAAAAGTCGGGGTGGAGGAGGGCTGAAAAGCCTGATTTTACCAGGGCCGGCCAACACCGGGGGGCAACAGGGCCGGTCCTGTCTTGTTCCGCTGTCTGTCGGCTGCGAAGGGGCGATAATGTCGAAAGTCTGAAAGTCGAAGGTCAAAGGTCGAAAAGCGGTAAGCAAATGACCAGTGATTCCGGTTACTTGTTTTCCAGTGAACTCCAGAAGCGCTTGATTTTCTCATCCATGGCCAGCATCTGCCGGTGAAAAAAAACCGGTTCCTCGAAGAATGGGAAATGGGCCGATTTCTCGAACCAGACCAGCCGTTTCATGGGCGCCTGCAATTCGTTGAGGTACCGTTCCGCCAGGGAAGAGGGCGTGTTGTAGTCGTAGCGGCCCAGAAAGAAAAAGACCGGAACCGGGATCTCTAGGACTTCCTCCTCCAATGTTCCCCGGAGGACGTCCTGGCGCATTTTTCGCATCACCAGATCCGCTCCCTTCTTGACGTTCAGGATGTCCCGCAAACCGTACTCGGGAGCCTGTAAACCCGTTAACAGAATGGGCCAGAAACTCTTGGCCC
>CAYMND010000161.1:0-6283 GCA_964391685.1 uncultured Clostridia bacterium
CATCTCCTGGAAGCATACCGTCTGATGGGCGAGGACCCGCCGCAGACACTGCTGCATCCGGTGGCCGGTGGTCAACGAAATGAAGATGCGGCAGTGCTCAAGAAGCAGAGTCGATTTCTGGCACCCGATATTACCCTCCGTCCGATTCCGTTTTTTGAATGGTTGGGCAGCGGCCGGATCGAAGCCCGAGGCGGAGGAGGCTCCATGCACCAGGTCAGCGGCAACAACCTGGTGGTGGAATTCGGTTATTCGGAACAGATGGCTCTTTATCTCCGCTGCCCGCTGCCTCAGAACTTCGAGGGTACAGCGTCATTGCGAGCCGAAACAGGTGACAGACAGCTTGAAGCTTCAGCCCGGGATATCGTCATCGCCGAAAAAGAGTTCACCGCCCGCATGGATTTCGGCCCCATCCCGGTAACGGATCCGCTTACAGTTCAGATCGACCTCGGCCAAAGGCGTTTTGTTTTCATGCTGCCTCCACCCGACAAGCGACAGCTCAAATCCAACTGGATGGTGTAATCCATACCTCCATTTGCAGAGCATCAACAAGACTGTTAAAATAATGAGACATGTGTCCGGCTGCCGGAGGCCAGAGATTGAGGAAAGAACGCCGTGTCGGTCCTGTTCTGTACTTCATCGTATTCACTCTTCTGATCCGGACAACCCTCGGCGCCCTGGATCAGCAGGAGCAGAAGGAAATCGAAAACGACAATCCCATCGGTTGGCTGGATCTGATTCCCGGCCTACGACAGCTGGAGAAAAATCGACGCATCACCGGTTATGCCCTGTTAAGCGGTTTCTGCGCCGGAATCGGTGGTGCGGTTCTCTTTCATCTCCGAGGAAGGGACCGCTACCGAGCCTACCTGGACAGTACCCGCATCGACGAAGTGATTCGCTTTCGAGATCAGACTGAAAAGGCCTTTCTGGGGCGTAATCTCTTTCTGGCCGGCACTTTGGCCGTCTGGGTTGTACACGTTCTGGATCTTACCATCCAAGCCAAGAGGAGCAGAATCAAGGGTGAATTTACTGAGAATTGTCTGCGTATCACTTTTTCTTATTCTTTCTAGCACTTGTGGCGACGTGGTCTTCAACAATCCCCTGGACCCTGACGCCTCCAAGGAAGAACTCTACCTGCTGCACACCGTTGCCACCTCGACGGGTGAGGAAGGCGATATCGAACATGACGGAGAAAAAATATGGAAGGCCGGAATCGACGGTTCACTGTCGGCCATCGAACCAATCTCCGGAACCATCATCCGGACCCTGACCGTCACACCTGCCTCCGGAGTCGCCTGGTTTGACAGACTTCTGTACGTCAGTTCACCGCAAAGCAACCTTCTTCGCAGTTACGATCCCCTGTCTGGCGCATTGATCAAGACCCACAGCACCGGAGCCTATCAACTGAAACTGGTCACTTCAATGGGAAACCACCTGGCCGCCTGGGATGAACGAAGCGGGCACATCGTTCTCTTCAATCCCGAAAACGGTCATATTGAATCGCTCTTCAACCCTGGAGGCGTTGTGCCATCGGGGTTGACATTCTATCAGGGAACATTGCTGCTGGCGGAAATCAGCAGTCAATCGGTATATCGTTTCGACCTGTCAGGATATATCATCGGCGTCTACCGGTCACCCTTGCCGGGCTTACGCGGCATCTGCAGCGAAGTCGACGGGCAGGCAATCTATCTGTTCACCTTCAATGGCACACTGGCCCGGGTTTCGCTTCCTTAACCTGCTGGGGATTCTTCTTTGGACCGGCACATTGTACTGTTCTTTTGACGCCCAAGGGAATTATTTCATTTACTCTCCTGAAGATGAGCTGATCTTCGGAATCGGCAACATCACAATTCACTGCGACGATTGGACGCTGCAGGGGCAGACCCTGTCTCTCGACACCCGAACCCTGCAGGGAAGATTGCTGGGGGGAGTGCTCCTCACCCGGGGCAGCGAAGAGAATGTCTATTGCCATGAAGTGCTGTTCTCTCTTTTCCCCCTGCGGTGGCAGGGTCGACTTTTTTCGGAGAAAATGATCCTCCTGGGCGACACGGAGCTTCAAATTTTCCATCCTTTTCCAGAACCCGAACGACTTCGAAAGGGTGATCTCTATTTCGAACTGGGCGCATTTCGGCTCTACAGCGGACGTAAAATCGTGGGGGAACGGGTCGTTCCCTATCTTCTGGGTGCGCCCTCACTGCCCATGAAAAAGCTGCTGCTGAAGCGAACGGATATCGAAGGACGAACCCTACTGTTCCTGGAAAAAATCAACTACTCACAGCAGTACGGACTGCTTCTGGATCTGGGCTTCAACCTCTTCCGAAAGGGAATACAGGGGAATCATCATCTGAAATTGTTCGAGCGAGCACTCTTCAACGAGAAAGGCCCGTCCCGGGGGTTCATCCTTGAAGCCGAAGACCGCCTGGTGTCTGGCGAAAAGACGATCCTGACCTTCAATTCAATTTTTGACAGTGACGACCGGGCCATCAGTCTACGGTTCGGGCACAACGGTTCACTGGGGGTCGCCCGATACACAGTGTCCCAATCTTTTTCCGGACGAGAAGGGGAGGAAGGCGTCAACATATTGGACGCCTCACTCTCATACAACGGAATCGAGAGACTCACTCCGCAATTCACTCTGAGCACCGATTACCGGCACAGTCTTCGCTGGCAGGTTTCCGGTACTCTTGACCCGGTCCGAAATCTGCATCTGAATCTGGGATACGAACAGAACCGGGTGGAGCATCAGGTCAGTCGTCGGGAAAAGCGGTTCTTCGGCTCTCTGTCCCTGAGCACATCGGTCATCTCCGTCGACTCTGATTTCGATATCGTCCGGGACCAGATCGAGCTGAGAACGCGTAGATCCTTCAACCTGCGTTGCCCTTTGCCGGTTCTTCACCTTCTTGAAAGAAACATCTCTTTCGAATTTGTTCCATTTTACAGTTTCTCCACGCTTCCGGTCGGAGATTCCATGCAAAACGAAAGCAATCCGGGTTTCAGCGCCGCCCTTCATTCACAGGGAGTTCTTCTGCCTTGGAGAATCGTCCTGCGGCCGAAACTCGATCTCTACCACATCTGGGATCAGGGCCGCAACAGCAAGACCAGTTTCAACACTTTCCTGTCCCTGGAACGAAAAGCGGGGGTTTTCAGCTTTGCCGCCGAATACAGCATGGCCTCCAGACTCACACTGTTCGGCTTCTGGGTGGAGGGTCAGCATCTCAACCGTCTGGGTTTGAGAATGGACATACAGAAAGCCGGGCTGGGAGGGGGAAGCTGCCGCTTCTCCTTCGACAACAGCTTCAAACTGGAGAGCGTAAGCTGTACCGGCAACCTCGCCCTGCCCTGGCGGGTACGTCTGAACGGAATGCTCATCTACAGTACCGAGAGACAGCGACTGTTGAGCCTGGATATCTATTTGGAGAGAGATCTGCTGAATACATTCAAATTGCGGGGAGGTTACTCATTGGCGTTAAAAAGATTTTTTATCGATTTCATGCAATCCTTCTGACCTTTTTTCTGGTCACAGGATGCGGAGTCAGGGTGCAGGATCTGCCCTTCCGGGATCACCCCTTCATCACCGGAGTCGAACTGTTGGACAAGGTCGAGAAAAAAGGTGAGAAACTGGTCAAGACGCCGTTTACCGACGGACGGGTCCACCTGCCTTTCTTCGTTCTCTTCCGGCTCAACGAAGTCGAAGGAGAAGGGCCTGTCTCCCTCGTCATCTACGATGAAGAAGGCAGACAGGTCTTCCGCAAAGAGTTCCCATTCGGCGAGCAGGAGAAATACTACGACCATGTCACCGTATACCAATGTATCGATCAGCTGCCTGGGAATCGCTTCTATCTGACCATCTTCCTCCGGGAGGAAATGATGTACGGGAACTGGGTGGAATTGAACGGGGCTATTGGTCAGCCTCTTCCAGCTTCACGTTGAGTTCCTCACCCTCTTCGGTCAGGACGATCTTCTGATGCCACGGTTTGAAACCCGGTTTCATCACATCGAGATCAATTTCCTTCTCGGCGAAAGCCACTCGGCCGATCCTGCCGGATGATGGAACGATGCCCCAGAATCGACCGTTGACATAGATGGTCGCTTCAGCCGGTTCAATGGTCAGGATCAAGGCGTAACGGGTAGTCGCCCCTTCTGCGACGGCACTGCCATCATCACCCCCGGCAGCGGGATTTTCCGTACGGGCCGGTTCCGATGCCTGAGCGGCAGGAGTACCTTCCGAAGAAAACGGCCTCAGCCTCTGATCGAGAATGATGCGTCGGCCCCGGTAATTATCCAGATCCACAACGGTTTCAAAGTAGCCGTCCCTGCGAAAAACCAGACGATGATTATGGGAAGAGAGGCGGATGGAACTGCTGAAGGCCGAGAACTCGTAGGCTTCACCGATCAGACGCCCGTCCAGATATACCTCGGCATCGTCCGGATCGATGTTCAGACGGACATAGATCGGATACAAGCCGTATTCGTCATCGAACACAGGTCCCGGAATATGAAGAGCACAGCCCGCCGATACGACGACAGACAAAAAAACCAGGAATAAAGCCAGTCGCTTCATGTTTGTCTCCTTGTGAACAGCGCTTCTGTCAACTCTCATGCAAGTGCCTTGCCCATTCTTTTTACCATAATTGACCGCTTTTGTGGACAGTCCGTTCAACTTGATGGCGTAAATTCAATACTTCAACCCCGATTCTTCAGGCACCTGTCACTAAATCATGACATTTTTGTTTCTTTTTTTTGGAATTCTATTTGCTTATTACCGATAGATGAAAGAGTTTTCCGGGGATTAAACAGAGGAGGTGAAATGAACGCTTCTGAAAAAGAAGTTTTCATTGTGAAATGCGGAAAAAGGTATCTGTTTCTGGATCTGTCTTCAATCGATCTGATCCAAGCGGAAGGAAACTACGTTCGGGTTTTTCTGAGCAAGGACAAATATCTGGTGAGGGAAAAACTGTCGGAAATAGAAAAACGGTTGCAAAACGCAAATTTTGTCCGCATCAGTCGCTCTGTTGTGGTGAATATCAAGTCCATACGGGAGCTGCAGCACAAACGTCCGTGCAACATCGAGGTGACGTTACACAACCGCCAGCGGTATGTCATGACCAGAAAATACCGGCAAAACCTGAACATCATACTGGGAAAAGACATCAATTCATCCAGAACTTTGCATGAAAAAACCGGCTGACACCTCTCTGAGAAAAAACATGACCGCGTGATCAGGAAGAATCCCATCGAATCTTTTTTCACCGGTGTCAAGAAATGAGTGAAGAACCTTTTTATAAATGAAACGGTTTCACCTGAGACGAAGGTCCGAGGTTGACTGATTCCACTTCAAAAGACTTTACAGACCGATCCGAACCGACTATAGTGAAGGCAATGAATTCCGAGCGGAGCGAAAAAACCGGACAGAAAAGCACATGTTCTTGGGTCCACTCCCTTTTCGATCATCTTTATTCCCTGTCTCAAACCGAAAAAGCAAAAGATGAAATCCCGCCGGAATTCATCGGTCGAATCTATTTCCACCAGCTGGTCCCTCTGTATCTGCGCAGCGGTCATTCCAGTCTGCAGATCATCGATCCAAACACGATGCTCCGCCTTCAAAGAGCTTCACAGGGAAACACCGGATACATTCTGGGAATGATCAGTCGTTTCGGTCGAATATCCCGTCGGCTCGGAGAGCAGGGAGTCCGTTTTGCACTGTACAAAGGACCGGCCCTGTCCCATCGTGTTTACGGCGACATCGCCTTCCGCCAGTTCAGCGACTTGGACCTGATCATCCACCCCGACGATTTTATCCGGTCTTTGGAACTGTTAATCGATTCCGGCCTGGAAAGTTCACTGCCGCCGACCCCCTTCGTCAAGAAATACCTCAGAAGATCACGCCGCGACATCACCCTGGGTGAGCCCCGGCTTCATCTCGATCTGCACCAGCAAATCGCCCGAGGCCCCCGTTTTTACTCCCTCCCCGACGAAACATGGAATCGTCTCGATTCCATGACCGTTTACGGCAATACCTTCCCTCTTTTACCGCTGGAGACGGAACTGGTCACCCTGAGCGTCCACGCAGCACGTCACGGATGGGATCATTACAAGCTGGTACTCGATTTCGCAGGTCTGATTCATGCCGCACCCGATCTGGACTGGGATATGATCGAAAAGCTGATCCGCCGTTTCCAGGCCCGGTCCATGTTCGATCTGGGCATCGGTCTATGCAGATCCCTCTTCGCGGATACAGCTCCGGACTACCGGATCCGAACCGCTCCCCGGCTGCTCAAAGAAACAC
>CAYMND010000161.1:6293-6500 GCA_964391685.1 uncultured Clostridia bacterium
AAACCCTGAGCCGTCACCTCACCATACTGGATGAAGGACGCAATTACACCAGCATGAGCATGTTGCGACAGTTTTTCCGTCTGCAGGATCGTCACCTCAACCGCATCAAGATGGCTCTTTTCTACCTGGGTTATCCCCGCCCGGAGAATCCACTGCTGCTGAAGTTCAACCATCCTTCCTTTGTCAGCTTCCTGCCTCTGATCCATC
>CAYMND010000162.1:0-6497 GCA_964391685.1 uncultured Clostridia bacterium
CCGCGAAGAGTCATTTCTCCGGTCATGGCCACATCCCGCTTCACTTTCACCTTGCTCACCGCGGAACAGAGTGCCGCAATCAGGGTGACTCCGGCTGACGGGCCATCCTTGGGTATGCCGCCTTCGGGAATATGGATGTGAACATTGAATTTTTCAAAATCTTCCGCACTGACCCCCAGTGAATCACTTTTCGATTTCAGGAAGCTGAGAGCGGCAGTGGCCGACTCCTTCATCACCTCTCCCAGAGAACCAGTCAGAATCAGGCTGCCTTTACCCGGAATCAGCTTGACCTCGATGAACAGAATGTCTCCTCCGTAAGGAGTCCAGGCCAGTCCGGTGGCAACTCCGACGGAATCCTCCTCCAGCAGCTGGTCCTTGAAAAGCCTGGGCGGTCCGGCATACTTCTCCAGGTTCTTGCTGGTCACCTTGACCTCATGCTTTTCACCCAATGCCACCTTATGAGCCACCTTTCGGCAGATGGAACCGATCTCTCTTTCCAGGTTGCGTACACCGGCCTCACGGGTATAGAGGCCGATGAGACTCTTCAATGCACTGCCGGTGAAGCTGATGTTCTTGTCAGTCAACCCGTTGTTCTTGATCTGTCGAGGCAGCAGGTGCCGCTTGCATATTTCTATTTTCTCTTCCTCGGTATATCCGTGAATGTGAATGACTTCCATGCGGTCCAGAAATGCAGGCTGAATCGGTTCCAGCATGTTGGCCGTGGTGATGAACATGACCTTCGAAAGGTCGAAGGGGACTCCCAGGTAGTGGTCCACGAAGGAGTTGTTCTGCTCCGGATCGAGTACCTCTAGCAGGGCCGAAGACGGATCTCCCCGGAAATCGGCTCCGATCTTGTCCACCTCGTCCATCATGAAGATGGGATTGTTGGTTCCGGCCTTCTTCAGTTCTTGGATAATTTTCCCCGGGAGAGCACCGACGTAGGTCCGCCGGTGACCTCGTATTTCGGCTTCATCCCGAACTCCACCCAGAGATATTCGCACGAATTTCTTGTTCATGGCCCTGGCGATGGAACGTCCCAAAGAAGTCTTGCCGACCCCGGGAGGACCGACGAAACAGAGTATCGGGCCCTGGGTGTTGCTGGTCAGTTTCTTTACGCTCAGGTATTCCAGTATTCGGGTCTTGACTTTCTCCAGACCGTAATGATCTTTGTTCAGAATCGTCTGGGCGCGCTTAATGTTCAAATTGTCTTTGGAAGACTCATCCCAGGGTAGTTCCAGCATCCAGTCCAGGTAGTTTCTTAAAACCGTGCTTTCCGCTGATTCCGGATGCATTTTGCTCAAACGGTCAATATTTTTTGCTGTCTCTTCGGCCGCCTCCTGAGGCATTTTCATTTTGGCCAACCGCTCCTTGTACAGCGTAATCTCCTCTCCGTTTTCGCCTTCTTCACCGAGTTCTTTCTGGATGGCCTTTAACTGCTGCCGCAGGAAGTATTCTCTCTGGTTCTTGTCCATCTCCCCCTGGGCTTTGATATTGATCTGGTTCTGTATATTCAGTAGCTCCAATTCATAATTCAGGAAATCGTAAACCTTTTCCAGGCGTCGGATGGAATCGGCCTCAGCCAGAATCTTATGGGAATCCTCGATCTTGAGATCGAGATTGGAAGCGATAATGTCAGCCAGCTTACCGGGTTCGTCTATGTTTTCAGAAATGACAAATATTTCGCTGGGAATCTGCTTACCCAACTTTCCGATCTGTTCGAACTGCTGACGGACATTTTTAATCAGCGCTTTATGCTTGAGTGTCATCTTTTCGGGTTCAATGTCATCAACCGTCTCGATTTCAGCGTTGATGATCTGCCCGTCATCCTTCAACAACTTTACCCTGACTCGCGAAACCCCCTGAACCAGAACACGCAATCGTCCATCAGGCAGCTTGAGCATGCGCACGATCAAGCCCACCGTCCCTTCCATGAAGATTTCATCCGCCCCCGGATCCTCCAGGCTAGAGTCTTTCTGGGTCAGCAAAAGGATCATTCGGTTTGTAGTCAGCGCCAGGTCAACAGCCCGTTTGGACTTGGACCTGCCGACATAGAGCGGAACGATCATATATGGAAAGACGACAATGTCCCGCAGAACCAGTACCGGAAGCTCTCCGGGAATTTCAATCTGCTCCACTGTCTGGCCTTCACTTTCCGTCTTGATAATTTCTTTATCTTTCTTTTCTTCACTCATGGTTCACCTTGTTTTTGTTACTCATTTCACTTCTATGGTGATCTTCTGGTACTGTTTTTTCGGAATCTGCACCACGAGCACTCCGTTTTCCATGGTCGAGGTGATGTGACTCGAGTCCAGAGGAAAATCGATCATGATTTTCTTGTAAAAGCTGCCGAACTCCCTTTCGAAAAGATAGAAAGTCATCTGGGCATCACAGAGTCGCGTCTGCTTCTTGAATCCCCGGATAACCAGTTCTCGACTTCCGTGGAGAATGATGGACACATCCTCTTTCTCCACACCCGGCAGTTCCACTTCAATGATCAGGTGCTGTTCGGTTTCAACGATGTTCGTCCGTGGCTCCCAATCAACCTGGGTGCTGATACCGGAAGAAAAATTCTTGCCGATTTCCACTTCAAAAAAAGGCAATTGCTTTTTCGCCATTCAGCCCTCCTTCTTCAACAGGTTGTGCAACTCGGACAAAAACTCTTCCAGACTTCGAAAATCGAGATATACCGAGGCAAACCTCACATAGGCTACTTTGTCCAGTGTCTTCAGGCGTTCCATAATGTACTCACCGATGGCCTTGGTGCTTACCTCCTTTTCTGAAGACGAAACAAATTCCTCCACCTTGATCGCAATCTGTTCAATCTGCTTGGTGGGTATCGGTCTTTTTTCTACTGCGCGGTAGAGCCCCTTCCTGACTTTATCCAGATCGAACTCTTCCCTCCGCCCATCCTTTTTGACTACCACCAACGGGATTTCCTCCACCTTTTCGTAGGTGGTGAATCTTCTACCGCACTGCAGGCATTCCCGACGACGACGGATGTAATTCCGCTCCTTGCTTTCACGGGTTTCGATTACCTTATCCTCCAGGTTCTCACAGTCAGGACATTTCATTTTTTTTCACCCCTTTGATAAAATTCATACCGATTTTCAACCGTCTTACAGCGACCACACCGGTCAACAGGGCCAGCAGCAGAAGCAGCGTATGAAAAAGCAGGGTGAAGGCAACGACGGATCCGCTATAAGCCGATGTAATTCCCAGAAGCTGATAGAATCCTACTTTTGAAGCGCTGTCCAGAGACCCCGCCATCCCGGGTGTCGGAATTGCGGCCCCGACCATGAGCAGTGCAAAGTACGGCAGAGTATCGAGAAGTCCGATGACCCGCCCCCACTCAAATCCCTGCATCAGCAGCCAGAAAAACGGGATAATACCGATCCAGACGATGGCGGACGAGACAATCAGCCGGACGAGATCCCCTGTTGGCAAATCCACGTGTAGATTTTCGACAAAGCTGACCAGAAAATGAAGCGTCCGCTCCCGGATCCGCTTCGGAAAAAGCCGTGAAATCCATTCGAGCCATCTCCTCACTGATTCGCTGAGTCCTTTGCGATTGACCAGAAAAAAAACGACGAACAGACCTAGAATCACCGGAACAGCCAGCCAGGCCAGGGATTGCATTCTGCGCAGCAGGGGATTTCCCTTGGCAGGGAATATCAGAAAAGAGCTCAGAAAAATGACCAGCAGCATCAGAACGTCGATCATTCTTTCTATCACTACCGAAGCCAACCCCGCCCCCTCCGAAAAATGGTACTGGCGAGCGATCAGAACACCCTTTGCTGGTTCGCCCAATTTCCCGGGCATAACCGTATTGAGAAAAAAACTCAAGGAAATGTAATGAAAAAGATGCTCGAAAGAGATATTCGCCTGCTTTGCCCGCAGAATGATGCCCCAACGGTAGGCTTTGACCGCGTACTGCAGTAATATTCCTAGAACGAAACCAGCAATGTAGCCGTAATGTACGCCTCTGATGGACAGCCAGACTTCCGACCAGGAGACCCCCTTGAGAAAAAAAAGCATCAAGGCAAGAGCCAGCAACAAAGGGAAAAGATTCCTTAATATTCTTATCATTATTGCAGAATACTAATATGAAAACAGAGCCGCGTCAACCTGATTGGGACGAAAAACGATCCCTACGCCCATTGAGCGCCATAAAAATTACTCTTTTCCGCATAAAACCGTAACGATACTGATCAAAAACACCGTCATTCTCACCAATTCCTCCAAAAAGGCCGGCCAAACAGCTCACATTTTTGGCAATATCCCCGTCTTCCGGTACCATTCAATGGTTTTTTCGACACCCTCTCGTATCGACACCCCGGCCCTGAACCCCAATTCCCGTTTGGCCTTGCCGATATCGAAGCAACGGGATTTGGAAAAGAAATCGAGCCGTCTTCTGAACAGGGGAGGAGAGATTCCCAGCGGTCGACACAAGCTCTCACAAACCCAAGCCAGCAAATAAACCGGCCAATACGGCAACCGAAGAGGCCAAAGCGGTACGTTCAATTGCCTTGAGACTTCCCGGCACAGCTCCGCTGTGGTCGGCACATCTTCACCGCCAATGATATACGTCTGCCCCGCCGCAGCGGGGGAGTTGGCCGCCAGCCAGAAAGCCTCGACCAGATCGTCAATGTAAGTCAAATGATAGCGGTTCCGTCCGTTGCCGATCAGAAAGAAACGCCGACCGGAGATTCCGGAAAAGAGCTTCGCCAAGCGCCAATCTCCGGGACCATAGACCCCTACGGGCCGTATGATCACCGTATCGAGACCCAAATCCGACGCCCGGCGTCGAATCAGTTTTTCCGCCAAAACCTTGGAACGGCCGTACTCTTCATGAGGTGCGAACGGAGCCTGTTCGTCCAGTAGTTTGTTTTTGCAATCTCCGTGGACACCCACCGTACTGCAGTACACAAAGCGTTTGATTCCGGCACCGGCAGCCAAATCAAGCAAAGCGCCGGTGGCGTTCACATTGATACGCTGAAAACTGTCGCTGCTGGTACCACCGTCACGATAGGCCGCCGCCAGGTGAAAAACCCAGTCCACACCTTCCAGGCTTTTTCCGAATTTTTCAGGATTTTCCAGATCTCCAGGAACGATATTTGCTCCAGCCTTTCGCAACTCTTCGACTCCTGGGTTCTCGCTCCGTACCAGACAGGTTACTCGACAGCCCTCGCCGAGCAGCCTAAGCGCCAGATGCCGACCGACAAAACCTCCGGCTCCGGTAACCCAGGCATGGTTCATCAATCTTCTCCGGCAGGCCGATCAGACGACCTGATCGGCTGTCCCCTTTTTTTAATCACTTCCACCGGGTAACCGAGCGCCACAGCCAGGGACGGAATCTTCCGGTGCACGAGGCTGCCGGCTCCGATAACCGCTCCACGACCGATCTTGGCCCCGTCCACCACCGTCGCCGAAGCCCCGATCCAGACATCTTCTCCGATCACGATACCCCCCTTGGAGATGGAAGGCTGCCGACAGATCGGGGTATCGGGATCGTCGAAACTGTGATTCCCGCCGGCCACGAGAAAAGTGTTGCCGGCAATATGACTGTAGCGTCCGATTTCCAGTCGTTCCTCGGAAATGAAATAACAATGAGGTCCGATATTTACATCATCTCCGATTTCGATATTCCCCCCCTTGCAACTGATAATGGTGTTGCGCCCGACCATGACTCGAGCGCCGACACTCAATCCATGGTTGCCGTTTCCCTTGGCGTCGAGCACCGTATTGTCGTCAAAGACGCTCCATGCTCCGATATCGATCTTGTGCGGATGACGAAGGGTCATATGCCGGCCGAAAACCACGCTGCGGCCAGCAGTGCGAAACAGCCCCCGATAGAACAACCCCCTCAGGGCCATACCCAACGCCCCGCCCAGTCCGGAAAAAAAGAAGGTGGTTATTTCGTAACGAAGAAAAAACAGCCAGGACGCATCCCCCACAACAAGGGTCTTATACTTGACCAGACTCCCTTTATCGCTGTCCATCATCCGCTCTACTTCAGCCTTTTTCATACCAGTCCCCTCCCAGAGGACAGTGGCTCTTGGCCAGCTCCCGCCGAAATAGTGAAAGATCCGTATGCAGATGGTAGATTTCAGGGCAATGGTCTTCGTAGTCCCCGAATAGAAAAGCACCTTTCGGCTGGGCCGAATCCAGGCGTTCCAGAAGTTTCAGTGGCTCCTTGACATGTTCGACCACTTCGTTGGCGATACAGATATGATGTTGCGGCAGTTCCGGATAGGGGTGCTCGGGTGTGATTTCGATCCGTTCCACGCCGATACCGAGCTGCCGGGCTCTGTGACAGGTGAAATCGAGAACCAGTGACGGAATATCGACCAGGACCAGCCGGTCCAGTTTCTCCCCCAGTTCAAGGGCCATATCGATGGATCGGTAGGCCAGTCCGCAACCGTAGTCCAGAAGCACCACCCTGCCGAAGCGCTGTACAGCCGATTCGGTGACCAGTGGAACTTTTCTGCTGCGAAATT
>CAYMND010000163.1:0-6468 GCA_964391685.1 uncultured Clostridia bacterium
TATTTAAGTATGTGCTCCCGGGGTTTGGGGGTAACTGACCCAAAGGAAGTTTAATTGTTGTTGCTAGGGGATATTCTAGCGCAAATTAATGGCGACAAAATATGTCGTGGAGGGTTCCTTTTGTTTTGTGTATTTTAAATCATAACTAATAGGAGAGTGAAAATGGTAAAAAAAGTTGTGCTATCTGTTTTGGTGGTTGTTTTTGTATTCTCGGCGTTATTCGCTTCATTAGTGTTGACGTCGGAACCAGCTGTTGCGTGCGACGCTATCATCGACGAATGGTATGTGGGTTGTATTCTTTGGGCAGGTATATCTGGTCCAGCAAACTATAAGCACAATATTTGTCTACAGGCTTACATGGATTACTGCTATTAAAATGGGATTTGATGGTTTTAAATCTCTTTAAGCAAGCAGAAGTGCTAGTTGTAAGTGGCCCCAGAACTGGGGCCACTTCTTTTTTACGAGGTCTTCCGAATGCATTTAAAAAATCTTTTTTTTGCTATTTTTATTTTTAGAATTGTATCATGCTTCCTTTTCTCTTTTGGGATGGCAATACCTCATGATGTAGAGAACCACTTCTTTCACTATCGGGATAGTAGCGATGATGCAAGGGTGTTAGATATAAGAGAAAGAAGAGTGGTGCTCATGTTTTTGTTTGGAGATGTCTGCACAAGTTGCAGTAAAAATGCTCCCATGTGGAATAGGATGACGGTGCTTCTAAATCCTGCACAAGATACAGCCTTTGGAGTTGCAATGGTTCATTCTGGAAGGAACCTGGCTGATTCAGGAATGAAGTTTTTGATGGTTCAACCACTTGAGGCTTCTGAATTTAAGAAGACGTACGACCTTCGTGATGGAGTTGACTACACCTTGATATTTTATCAGGGGCGTCTTGTTCATTCGTTTCTGGGTCTGCTAACTTTCGATGATTATTTGTATGTCCGTGAGATGATGAAAAGCTTTGCAGTGGGGCGGGAGGATTTATGATGACCGTTAGGCTTTTTCGGATACTTTTTCTGTTCTCTTTAGTTGGCGGGATGTACGCAACCAAGGGGCTGGAACTGGTAAAGCGAATCGGGGATGATCGGGATGATTATATATTTTTCCGTATCAGCAGCGCGGCATTGGGTCCTCAAAAAAATATTTATATCAGTGATGCTGGTGGCTATTTCATCTCTGTTTACGACTGGCAAGGGAAATACCTTAATCGTTTCGGCTCCTATGGCCAGGGGCCGAATGAAATACAAAGAGTCAGAAACCTTCAGGTTTACAAGGAAATTTTATATTTTTGGGACGGAGACAACCGGCGAATAGGACGGCTTAGGCTTGATCTCACACCTCTTGATTTCATACCAGTGAGACCGCCATTGAGCTTGAGAAGAACGGTTAGCGTTACGAATCACGACATGGTGTGGGCAGGTATTTCTGACATCAGCAGCGCTCAGGGTCGGGGGAAAGTGGTGCTTCTCGATGGTCAAGGAAATCCGAAGCGGATTTTTTTCGATATCGATCAGTTTGGCGCAAAACTAAAAAAGTCAGGAAACAAAATGGGTTGGGTAATTAGCCAGATTACAGGAGAAGTTTTGGTAGCAGCCATACCAAATAGTTCGCAGGTACTCATTGGCTTTTCTTATCCGGACAACCCTGTCGTTTTTTATCTCTTCAACAATGATGGTAACGAGATGAAGAAAATCGAAATACCCCAGCCTAAATCATATCGTTTCGCCCACTATGCGACAAGCTATCCTTTTATGTATTCTGCAGAAGGAGACAGATTTCTGTATGTAAACTCCTTGTTTGCTAATTCACGAGGATAGTGGGTTCATATTACCCGCTGGTGGGCAAATGGTGATAAAAAAGAGCAACAACGTGAAGAATCCGCTGTTTTGATTAATCTGGATCGGCAGGGGCGGCGCTTAGACGAATATAAAATTGAGGCAGACCTTGTGTTGTTCGGAGTAAGTGATGACGGCTATGTTTTGGGGACTGTGGAAGACGATGAGATTCCCTGTCTCCGTATATATCAGATACCCGGTTGGTAAGAGGAAATCATGAAACAATTGTTGCTGACTATTTTTTTGATTATAGCGGTTCTGCAGCCGGCCGAAGGATATCAATCTGAACAATCAGAAAAGGAATTGTTCGCCCGTTTGCATGAAGCGGACAACCTGGCTCGGGCAGGTCGACACGAGGAGTCTTTGCGGTCCTATCTCGACTGTTTAGAGGATAGTCATCGGCTAGAGGCGCGTGCTATCGGCCCTGTTGCCATCAGTTTGTGTGTTCTTTCAGAAACGTATGCACCTGCCCGTGAAGCGGTTGTTTCATATTTGGGCAGTCGTATCGATATGGCCCGGGCCAGTCGACTCAGTCCGACCCAGATGACACCAATTCGAATTATGGCCGAATTTATGAAGCGAGAGAAGATTTTAGTTGGTGCCTTTGCCGAAATAATGAAAGCGCAAGATTCAGAGCAAAAGAAACGAGCCTGGGGAAAAATCTGTTTTAACTCAATGTATCAGCTTGGTCGGTTTACAGAGTTGGGAGAATACTTCGACATGCTTGAAGTGGCGAAGGAACAGTTGAGCCGAATCCAAAGTAAAAAGGAAGAAAGGGGAAGTGCCTTTCGCGGTTTGGCATTGAGGAAGCTATTGAATGATTTTAATCAGTATCTGGAAGTGTATCAGAAGACGGGCGATAAGGGCCGGGCTGAGAAGATGACCGCCCTGATCCGCCAACTCGAAGGGGGGGCTAAGGGCAATTCATGAATTGTCCCTGCGCAGGCCTTGTCAACCTTAGCATGTTGTACGCAAAATTGGACCAGCGGGGCCATTTGAACAGAAAGGTACGGTTTTGAGACCAGGTTTATTCCGGAAGCTTAAAATCAGTTAACCTGGGAAATACCGGTAGAGGGTGGCGCGTGAGATCCCGAGGCTGGCCGCGACATCTTTCCGGGGTGTACCCTCATCGATGAGCTTTTGAGCGGCTTCCAGTTTCGCTTTTGAAAGGACTCGCTTGCGGCCCCCTACCCTGCCTCGATCCCTGGCCGCCTGGAGGCCTGCGCGGGTCCGCTCGACTATGAGTTCGCGTTCCATCTGCGCCAGGCTTCCCATGATGTTGAAAAAGAATCTCCCCATTGGCGTGGTGGTGTTTATACCGTCTGAGATTGAATTAAACTGGATCTCTCTCTTGTAAAAATTCTCTATGAGATCCAGGAGGCCTTTAAGAGATCGCTCCGCTGCCAGTCAGATTTTCTTCTTCATAGGGGGCCCAGTTCCAGATCTCGCTGGCGATGCCGAAGCCGGCGAAGACCAGCTCACCCTCCAGGGCGAAACTCTCGGCGCCGCTCAGTGAGCCGCCGACGATTTCGTCGAGATACGAAAAGACTGAAAAAGTGCCAGTCCCCAGGGGAAATAAAAAGGGGATGTCCCCGAGGCTTTTCCTTATTTGAATATTGTTTCGCGATTAAAATATACCGTGAAAGAAAATGTGGTGAAGTGGTGCACCGTCCCCCACGAGCCCGCCGAATTCGAACGAGCCCTGATCCGGGAGCGTCAGCGGGAGGGGATCGCCATCGCCAAGAAGAAAGGATTGATGAAAGGCCGGCAGAACTCTTTAAATCCGGAGCAGGTAAAGGAACTGCAGCGCAAGGTGGCTAACGGGATTCCGAAAGCTAAAGTGGCCAGAGAGTTTAAGATCACCCGGCAAACATTGTATAAGTATTTGAAAGGAGAGTCCCTATAGCTTTTTCATGAAGCGGTTCTCCAATGACTTTTATTTCTGTCAACAAAATTTTGAGCGTACTCCGAATAAATTGGCTTTCTTGAGCTAAAATAGATAAAAAATCAACATTCAATTATTTTACATAAATAAATTTCCGGAAAATCTAAATATTGTTTAAATCCTTTATCATCATTTTATTAATGGCTCCTAATAGGACAAGCGGGGCCTTTTGAACAGAAAGGTACGGTTTCAAACTTATTATTTGCTTTGTAACCGGACTTTTTACCTGGTAGAAATCCGACCTGGCCAGGATAGGGGAGCGCGCTCCGGATCCTGGCCACGACCACCAGGTAAACGCCCGTCAACTTGATTATTCTTTCTCGCAGGAATACATTATTTTCGTGAATTGTGGTTTCATTTTTTTCTAAAGGAGGGAAACGTGAAATTTTTATACGCCGCTATTGCTTTTATTTTGGGGGCTGGTGTTTTTATTCTTAACTTTTCCCAAATTTTTGGAGTAGTTCTATTTGAATTACCATCCAGAAAAAAAGCCATTACGCTTGGGATTCATCGAAATGATAAGAAATCTGCTTTGCCACTTTTTACAATAATTTTAAATATCTCGTTTTTTCTTCTTGTATGTGTTCTTTATCTAACAATATTTTCTGATTATGTGATTTGGTTTGCATTGGGCTTTTTCTTTTCTTTAATAGTAAACGCAACAAATCTAAAGAAATCTTTCGCTCCAGATTCTAATAGCATTGCAAGTTTCTTTCGTAGGCACAACTCATATTTCACCACAGAATTTCAAAGAATTCTAAAAAGTGATTCCGTTGAAGATCAAGAACGAGTGCACCAGGTAATCAACAAAATATGGGGCGCTGATTTGTAGGTGTTAAGGAAAAAACTTTGCTACCCGATTGATTGCCAGTTAAAATAATCTGGTTCTTTTTACCTGGTAACTTGATTATTTATTTATACGGGAATAAATTGTTCTTGTTGTTGGTGGCAATAATTAGAAGTTGTAAAAAATATTAGATGACAAATAATTTCGATAAAAATATTTCTTATTACAAAATACTTCAAGTAGACCCGAACGCTGATTCTTTAATTATCCGCAAAGCATATCACATTATAATGAGCGATTTGAAAGCTCATCCGGATAAAGGGGGTGATGAAGAATTTGCTAAAATCATCAACGAAGCATATCAAGTCTTGAGTGATGATAAAAAAAGGAATGATTATGATAACTTTCTTTCTTGTTTATCTGGAACAGAGTTTAAAAAACAGACAAAAAAGCCATCCACTAAAGAAAATAGAAAAGACAAGAAAATTATTAACTGGAAATGGACCTTCATTTGGGGCTTTTACATTCTATTAGCTTTATTCGTTTTACTAATGCTTATCGGCATGTTTCTGGAAACATAGAGTTATATCGAGGAAAAATGAAAGATTATTATGCTGTTTTTGGGCTTGCCAGAAATGCAGACTGAGATGGTCTTGTATGTCAAGACCGGTGAGCGACGCATTTTAAGGTGGACTTCCTGACTGTTCATGTTCAGCTCGCAGTCTTCTCCAAGCCATTACAATACACCTGAAAAGGTGTCTGGTAATTCAACGCCTGATGCGGCCTTTGCTTGTTGTAAAGTTCAAAATATTCGCTTATCCCTTTTCGGCATGCCTTCACGTTTTCATAGGCCCTTAGGTACACCTCTTCCTGCTTCAACGATCGCCACAACCGTTCGATGAAGATATTGTCGTACACGCGCCCTTTGCCATCCATGCTTATTTTGATGCCTTTCTCCTGCAGTACTGCCACGAAATCTTTGCTGGTGAACTGTGACCCTTGGTCGCTGTTGAAGATTTCCGGACAGCCATATTTTTCTAATGCTTCCTTCAACACTTCGATGCAAAATTCTGAGTCCAGGGTGGTTGAAAGACGCCAAGATAGAATACACCGGCTGTACCAGTCCATGATGGCAACAAGGTACAAAAACCCTTTGGCCATCGGAATATATGTGATGTCAGTACTCCAGACTTGGCCGGGTCGATTGATATCGAGCCCTCTCAACAGATATGGATAAACCTTGTGGCCCTTATTGGGGATGCTCGTCCGTTTTTTAGAATACAGCGTAAAAACACGCATTGTCCGCATCAAGCGCCGGATATGATGCCGACCAACCTTAAATCCAAGACCTCGAAGCACGGCCTGCAAGCGACGGCTTCCATAATATGGGTGATTCATGTTGACCTGGTCGATTGCTTTCATCAGCTCATGATCATGCTCAGATACGCCCTTTGGCTTGTAATAAAAAGCGCTTCTGCTGAGCCCTATCAGCCTGATGCGTTTACGAAAACTTATCTTCTCTGCACGATCTTTCCGGATCATTTCTTTTTTTACTTCAAGTTGAACTGTTTGCACTTTTTTTTTAGATACTCCAGTTCCATATCCTGTTGGCCAACTTTGCGGTACAGCTTCTCGATCTGTGATTCCAGCTCATCAACCTGTGGATCCTTGCTATGGGAAAAAACATCGACAGCCCCTTCAAGAAGTTGTTTTTTCCAGTTCATGATCTGGTTGGGATGTACCTCAAAAATACTGGCCAGTTCGGAAATCGTCTTTTCTCCTTTCAATGCCTCTACGGCTACCTTCGCTTTGAATGTCTCGTCATAACGCTTCCTTGTCCTCATGTGTCCTCCTTTTGTATTGTAAGGAGGTCCACCTTATTTTGCTATCTCTTTTTGGTC
>CAYMND010000164.1:0-6419 GCA_964391685.1 uncultured Clostridia bacterium
ATCCGATCATTTCTCGGCAGTACCTACATCACCCCCAACGAAGAGGAATTCCGCAGCCAGTTCGAAATCCCCCTCGGCAGTGACGCTGAGTTTCCAAAAGCCGCCAGGAACCTGATGGGGGACATGAATCTGGAAGGAATCATTCTCAAACGGGGACATCTGGGAATGATGATATTCGAAAAAACCGGACGGATGGAAACCATACCGGTTTACGGAACGAATCAGATTGTCGATGTGACGGGTGCAGGAGACACGGTCATCGCCGTCGCCGCTCTCGGTCTGTGCAGTGGTCTATCACTGTTCGAGGCGTCCGCGCTGAGCAATGTGGCGGCCAGTCTTGTGGTCATGCACGAAGGTGCCTACGCCCTGACCAACGAAGAGCTTCAGAATGAACTCCGAAAAAATCGTTGATCTGGACCGTCTGGCCGAATTGGTCGCCGGATATCGGTCTCAGGGGAAAACGGTCGCCCTGGCCAATGGCGGTTTCGACCTTCTTCACGTCGGGCACGTCCGCTACCTGCAGGCCGCCGGAGAATGCGCCGACATTCTTGTGGTGGGAGTCAATTCCGACCGCTCGCTGAAAACATTGAAAGGAAAGCATCGCGGGTATATCGACGAACGGGGACGCGCCCGAATGATCGCCGCCCTGGAGTGTGTCGGCCACGTGGTGATCATCGACGATTTGCGCATGGACAATCTGATCCGCCGCATCCGGCCTGATTTCCACTGCAAGGGCAGTGACTACACCGCCGAAACGGTACCGGAATATCCCACTGCCTGTGAAGTGGGCACTCGGGTTCTGATCGTGGGCGGTCCCAAAGTCCGATCGAGTTCGGTCATCATCCGCGACATCGCCGGAAACAAAGAGCCGAATGACTGATTCGATTCCGGTTACTGCAGCTGGCTTTATGCCGCAACACATCGGTATCATCCGTTTGTCCGCCCTGGGCGACATCGTGCATACACTTCCCGCTTTTTCTCTTCTGCGCAGCACATTCAAGACAAGCCGCATCACCTGGTTCGTTCATCCGCCCGGTGCCCGACTGCTGGCATCGGTCGAAGGGATAGACAGCATCGAGACCGTGATCCTGAAAGGGGTTTCGATGACCGAACGGTTGAAGCTTCTGAAACGGACCGTGAAACGGTACCGCCATTGTCTGGACCTGGTCATCGATTTTCAGGGACTGATCAAATCGGCGGTTTTCGCCGCGCTCCTCGGTGGCGAAAAACTCGGTTTCGCATCTCACGACCTCAGAGAACGCTTCGCCGCCATCTGTTATTCCCGTCAAGCCTCACCCTTCGAAGGAAGCCATGTCATTGACCGCAATCTCCATCTGCTGACCCCCCTGGGCATCCGCATACCGGACCGGACCGATTACGCCCTGCGAATCACACCGCCGGACGAAAACACTGCTCAAGGGAAAGCGGTATCCCATCTGGCGGATCAGGCCGAAAAACCGATCTGCCTGATCAATCTGGGAGGGAACTGGTCCACCAAGCAATACGAACCGGATTTCTGGATTTCGTTTCTCGGGAATCTGAACATCGGAATCACTCCCCTGCTGGTTTGGGGCACACCGGCGGAACAGAAACTCGCCGCAGTCATCGCTGAAACCTCGAAGGTCAAACTGGCGCCATTTCTCGACTTTTCCCAGCTGATCTGGCTGATCAGCCGCAGCCGGGCGGTGGTCAGCAGCGACACCTTGGCCCTGCACCTGGCCGATGCCGTGGGCGTTCCATCTCTCGGCCTGTTCGGTCCCACCGACCCGGAACGCAACGGTTCCCGACTGCCCGGAAGCCGTTGGATTCGGGCAGACGTACCCTGCGACTATTGTTACAAAAGAGAATGTGATAAAATGTGGTGTACGCACAACTTGTCACCGATCCGGGCAGCACATCTGGCCAATGAGGTTTTAGATAGATGATTGAATGTCTCATCCGCTACCGTGCCACCATCGGGACGATCGGTACTGCCGTACTGATTTTTTTCTCCAATCCCAGCCCGAAATCGGTTACCATCGGTTTTTTCATCGTTATGGCCGGAACTGCGTTCCGAGCCTGGACATCCGGATATATCAACAAGAACAATGAGCTGGCTACGGGCGGCCCCTACTCCCTGACCCGCAATCCCCTCTATTTCGGCAACACCGTCATCGCCGCCGGTCTGGCCACAGCGGGAAACAACTGGATCAGCGCAGGCATCGCCATCGCATACTGCCTGCTTTTCTTCCCATTGCTGATGGTCGTCGAACATCGCCTGATGAAAAAGACGTTCGGACAGCAATACGAAGAATGGGCCAAAGAGGTCAACGCCTTTTTCCCCCGGATCCGTCCGGTGAAAAATCCGTCTTTCAATATATCGCTGTATATGAAAAACCGTGAATACCGGGTGTTTTACCTTGCCCTGCTGGTGACGGCCATCATGATTTTGAAAGTGCTGAAGATCATCAAGACGGGGTGAGGTCATTCTGAATTCCAGGGCCCCAAAGGACAAAAGAACGAAAACACGATGAACCTGGAACGGTGGGTGGAAGAATGAGCAAGCGGCTGATTGTGTTGTTGCTGGTGCTGGTGGGGGTGGTTTTTTTCTTTGTCGGCAAGAAACCGGTCACTCACGGTCCGGGAGAAGTGGCTCCGGACGAACCGATGCAGACCGGTACCGATGTCGCCCCGTTCGAGTTCAACGGATTCAGGATCATCCCTCTGGCCGATTTCGACCTTCAGGCACGGGTCCTGAGCAAGGAACGGTACCGTAGCGGAACCGAGGCCAGGCTGGCTCCGTGGGACATCGCCTTCGGCTGGGGCCCCATGTCAGACGAATCGATCCTGGAAAAAATCGATATCAGCCAGAGCAACCGGTTTTACTTCTGGAAAGTTCAGGAGTTTCCCATTCCCCGCCGCGATATTGAGACCCACAGCGCCAATATGCATCTCATCCCCGCCGACGACGACATCATGGATGTGCTGGATGACGTCCGGGTGGGGGAAATCCTCCAGCTGTATGGACACCTAGTCCGGATCGAAGGCCCCGGGGGTTGGCACTGGAAAAGCTCGCTGACCCGCAACGACACCGGATCCGGAGCCTGCGAGGTGATCTACGTCAGCGAGGCGTCGATATCAGAAGATTACTGAACAGTCGGAGTCGATTTGGTGGCTTTCTTCTCCTTCTTCTCCGCCCGTTTCTCCTTCAGGCTCTTGGCTGGTTTCTTTTTTTCTTCTTTCTTGGTTATTCTCTCTTTTCCCATGGATGCGCTCCTTGCAACCTGATTCCATCACATCTACATTATATACCATTCCAATCTATTGTCACGAGCATTTCCCCAATACACCTGGAGAAAAATACAACCATCTCTCCTCAATCCATGTCGGCACTGAACGTATTTCCCCGGTTCAGATCACCGGTCTTCAGCCCCAGCTTGAACCAGTAAACCCTCTGGGATGAGGTGCCGTGGGTGAAGGAATCGGGCACCACGTAGCCCCGGATCCGTTTCTGGATGCGGTCATCCCCGACGGCCCCGGCTGCAGTGACGGCTTCCTCGATGTCCCCGTTCTCGAGGATGTTTTTCATCTTCTGGGCATGGTGGGCCCAGACTCCGGCCAGGAAATCGGCCTGCAGTTCGAGTCTCACCTGCAGTCGGTTGGCTTCGGTTTCATCGGCGTTTTGACGGAGTTCAGCCAGTTTGTCCATGATACCGAGCTGCTGCTGGACGTGATGACCGACCTCGTGAGCGATGATGTAGGCGCAGGCGAAATCGCCGCTGAATCCCAACCGCTGCTGAAGTTCATCAAAAAAGTCGAGGTCCATGTACACCTTCTCGTCGCCTCCACAGTAGAACGGACCGGTTGCCGCCTGGGCGAACCCACAGGCGGATTCCACCGCTCCGCTGAAGAGAACCAGTTTCGGCTCCCGATATTGTCTCCCCTCCCGGCGGAACAGTTCGTTCCAGACATCTTCGGTATCCGCCAGAACCACGGCCACGAATTCGCCCATCTGCCGCTGACTCTCGCTCAGTTCGACCGCCTCCTGAGCATTCTCCGTTCCGCTTGTCTGCAGGGTCTGCATCACCTGTTGCGGATCGCCGCCCAACAGGAAATAGATCACCGCCACGATAATCCCGCCCAGCCCCCCGAAAGCCAGGCCCTTCCGCCCCGGACGACCGCGCAGATCTTCTACGTTATCGCTTCTTCTCCGGTCCTGCCACCGCATGTTGTCCCTCCTTGCCCGTTACCCGATTGTCTCCCATTCCCGATTCAAGATCCAGTACGTCCCCCAAGGAGGGGGCCGTACACCCCGATCGTGTACGGCCCCGTCGGATTCTAGTTTCCTTCCTTGATTTCTTCCCAGATCTCCTTGATGGTGTGCTTCACCTTGTACTGCCGGTTGCGGTAGCTGGTGTGCAGCAGGAGGTGGGATTTATGACCCAGAGGCTCCTTCAGGAATTCCTCGTATAGGGTCTTGATCAATGGATTGTTGTGGGACTGTCGGATGGGGGCTTTGCGGTCGACCTCGTAGATGGCCTGCTGCCGCTCATGCCAGAAACTCTGGTAGTCCTTCTTGATTCGCGGCTGTCCGCCGCCGCCCATACAGCCGCCGGGGCAGCCCATGATTTCGATGAAGTGGTACTCCGCTGTCTTGTTCTTGACCGCCTCCACCACCTTGCGGGCGGCACGGAGGCCGTGGGCCACCGCCACCTTCACCTTGCCCAGGCTGCCGAGATCGACCTCGGCTTCCCTCAGGTTGTCGTATCCCCTGACGGCGGTGAATTCGATTCCCGGCATCTCTTCTTTGTTGACCACGTAGTAGACCGTCCGCAGAGCCGCTTCCATGACTCCGCCGGTGGTGCCGAAGATCTCGGCGGCACCGGTATACTGTCCCATCCAGTTGTTGTCGAATCTGGAATCCTCCAGGTCGGGAAGCCAGAGTCCCTCGCGTTTGATCAGCCGGGCGAATTCCCGGGTCGTCAGCACGACATCCACATCCGGTTGTCCGTCCCGGGCCATTTCAGGCCGCTTGGCTTCTTCCTTCTTCGCCGTGCAGGGCATGATGGAAACCACCCGCATTCGCCGGGGATCCACATTCACCTTCTTGGCCAGGTAGGTCTTGGCGATGGCGCCGAAACACTGCTGGGGGGATTTGGTGGTGGAAACGTGATCGAGCAGTTCCGGATAGTTCTTTTCGATGAAGTTCACCCAGCCGGGAGAGCAGGACGTGATCATCGGCAGGGTCTTGCCCTTCTTCACCCTTTCCAGCAGTTCCGATCCTTCCTCCATGATGACCAGGTCGGCGGTGAAGTTGGTGTCCAGAACGATGTCGGCGCCGAGCTTCTTTAGGGCGGTGATCATCTTTCCTTCGACATTGCTTCCCGGAGGCATGTGGAACTCTTCTCCCAGGGCGATCCGGGTGGCCGGAGCGAACTGAAACACGGTGTAGATCTCCGGATCGTACAGATAGTCGATCACCTGCTCGGTATCGTCACGTTCGGCCAGGGCCCCCACCGGACAGACCAGAGTACACTGGCCGCAGCTGACGCATTCCGAGGTTCCCAGGGCCAGACCGTCCCGGACTCCGATCTCCGATGTCAGGCCTTTCTCGCTGAACACCAGCACATCGGTTCCCTGCACATTGCGGCATACCGACACGCAGCGGTTGCAGCGGATACACTTGCTCATGTCGCGGATGATCGAAGGAGATGAGAAGTCCTTGGTTCTCTCCTTGTAAAAATCCGGGTAATGGTAGCGGGTCTGCTGCAGGCCGACGAACTGGGCCACATCCTGAAGTTCACAGTTGCCGTGGCGAACGCAGCTGGCGCAATCCTGATCGTGATCGGCCAGCAGCATCTCCACCTGCAGCCGCTGGCTGTTCCTGACCCGCTGAGACCGGGTCAGCACTTCCATATCCTCTTCCATGGGAGTATTGCAGGAAGTGACCAGGTACAGGCGGGGATCGTTCTTGCGCTTGATCTCCACCAGGCAGACCCGGCAGGTCCCCGGGCTGTGGTTCAGCTGGCTCATTTCGCAGAGCGTCGGGATGAACTGGCCATATTTTCTGGCCACTTCCAGAATCGTCTGACCGGGTTCGAACTCAACGTTTTTATGATTAATGAATCCTTTCATTTTTATCCTCCATCAGCGATCGGTGACGACCGAATAGACCCGGTAGCAGCGCATGCAGCGATTGGCCTCCTTGTAGGCTTCCTCCACCGAAATCGGTTTCTCGACCTCTTCGAAGAGGCGTTTGCGCACCTCCGGATCCAATTCTTTGACCTTCACCCGGTACTCGTTCCGTACGGGCACCGCAACCCCCTGCTTGTCCATGTCCCGGATGCTGGAAAGGAGCTGGGACATGCGGTCACGGGGATCGAAACGCACTCTGCCGAAGGTCAGGTAATCGTCGATGGAACGGGCTGCCCGCTCACCCT
>CAYMND010000165.1:0-6399 GCA_964391685.1 uncultured Clostridia bacterium
GGGCTTGGCGGCTGCAGCTCCATCACCCAGCAACTGGCCAGATCTCTCTATCTGACTCCAGAGCGAACCTATACCCGGAAGCTCCACGAAATGTTCTTGGCCATCCAGATTGAAAAGCGTTATTCAAAGGATCAGATCCTGACCTATCACTGCAACAGAGCCTTTTTCGGCGGTAAAGTGTATGGAGTTGGGGCGGCGGCGCAGTATTATTTCGGTAAGGATATCCAGGACCTCAGTCTAGCTGAATCCGCTTTGATTGCCGGCATTTTGCCGGCTCCGAATGGGAAATTCAATGTTTTTAAATATCCTGACCAGGCTTTAGGGCGCCGGGACAGAGTTCTCCGCCGAATGCTGGACCTGGGATTCATCAATGAAGTACAGTACGAAATGGCGCTGGCCGTACCGTTGCCCAAAGTGCCTTTTAAAATGGAAACGCATGTACTGGGAGACTATTTCATGGAAGAGGTTCGAAAGAACCTCGAAGAAAAGTACGGGCAGGAAATTCTGTATCAAGGGGGCTTGAACGTCTACACCACCCTCGATGTCGAAATGCAGCGCTGGGCTGAAGAGTCTCTGAAAGCGGGGTTAAGGGACCTGGATAAAAGACAGGGATGGCGAAAAGACAAGGACCGGATTAACCTGTTGGATCAGGGGGCCGACATCACGACCTATGATATGCCGTCCTGGAAAGGGAATTCGTTTGCAGAAGGTTCGATTGTCGAGGGAATCGTCGTCAAGCGAGGTGGGACCGAGGCCCGCGTACGGATTGGGCCTTTTGAGGGCAGACTGGCGGAAAGCGGTTATGCATGGACGAAAAAGCCATTGTCCAGATTGCTTAAGCCGGGTGATACCATCCGGGTGAAGATTTTAAAACGACTGGACGAAGGTAAAAGAACCATGGAGCTGTCTCTCGAGCAGGTTCCCGATGTGCAGGGGGCGATGATGGTGATCGAAAATGAAACCGGTGCCGTTCTGGCGATGGTCGGGGGTTATTCCTTTGCCGACAGCCAGTGGAATAACGCCACACAGGCACGTAGACAAACCGGTTCCACCATCAAGCCGATTATCTATACTGCCGCTTTGGAAAATGGCTATACACCGTCAACTCTGGTTCTGGATGAGCCGTTTAGCTACTTTGATCCTTCCATCAATGAAGTGTGGGAACCGCGAAATCACACGGAAGATTTCAAAGGATTGATGACCCTCAGGCAAGCCTTTGAACAATCCCGGAATGTGGTTTCGGCACGGATTGTCGAATACCTCAGTCCGGCGAAGATCGTGCAGTATGCCAACCGTTTCGGAATTACATCGGATCTCAAGCCGTACATGTCCATCGCTTTGGGGGCGTTTGGCATAACATTGGAGGAGATGGTCGGAGCATACACGGTTTTTCCGAATCTGGGGGTACGGGTCAAACCGTATTTCATTCGATCCATAACAGATCTGGACAATCGGGAAATCGAGCACAATCTTCCGGACCGGAAACGGGTGATCGATCCGGATACAGCCTTTGTGGTGAACTATCTCATGCAGGGAGTTGTGAAGCATGGTTCCGGTTATCGGGCGAAGAATCTGAAAGCGCCCATCGGCGGCAAGACCGGAACGACCAACAATTATACAGACGCATGGTTTATCGGCTTTTCTCCCAGCATCAGTGTCGGTGTTTGGGTTGGTTTTGAAGTCAATAAAAGCCTAGGAAATGATGAAACCGGAGGCAGAGCGGCCAGCCCGATTTTTGTTTCGTTCATGGAAAAATATCTTCAGAAATATCAGGAACCGCCGGCTTTTATCAAACCGGCAGGAGTCATCATGCTGGATATTGATCGCAAAACGGGAAAAAGATTGAGCCCGGGATGTCTTTTCCCGTTCAAAGAGGCTTTTCTCGCAGGAACTGAACCCGAGGAGTTTACTCAGGAAGAGGACCGGCAGGCGATTTTTGAATATTATGGGCCTCAAGAAGAAGGAGACGACTGATCGGTTGTTTCCGGAAGCGGTGCAGCGGAATCTTTTTTGAGTAAAAAGTATGCCATATAAAGCGATTCCGGAGTTGTCACTTTGATCCGGTAGTATTCGTACCCTTTCAGCATTTCTTTGTGAATGCGATGCTTGAATCCCTTGGCTTTTCCTTCATAGGGCTTCACAACTGCCAGGTCATCGAACAGCAGCTCGTCCTGTACGCTTTTGACCAGAAAAAGCGCCGAACCGTCTTTTTCTGTCAGAATGACGTGATAGATCCCTTTGGCATATTCTTTCCCTTCATGGATGAAAGCTTTGGGGATCGCTACGCGGCCGATGTCGATGTCATCCAAAGCCACTGCCGCTCCGGTACATAAAAAAACCGAAACAATCATGAATAAAAGCGTTTTTCTCATCTTTCCACCTCATGATCCATATTTGCTAAAGCCATGCTTTTCATGTCAGCTGTATGTATTCCTATTTAATAACACTTATGAAATGTAATTTCAATCATGTCAATGAATGTCTTGTGAAAATATATTCATGGTTTTTCTTTCAGAGTCAAAAATCTGACACAAAACAGGAAAATTTTTCCATGGAATTTTGAGGTGTATTTTAAAACAGCCATCAATATTGATTTTTTTGCTCACGACTCCCAGCCCATTCCTGGCAATGTTTTTGCTATTTATTCTTCATGGATATATTGGATCTGGACCGTCGCGTTTTGCCCTTGCAGAAAGAGTTGGATTTGCGGGTCACCCGAAATCAATTGATTTCCTCCAATGTGGCCAATGTCGATACTCCCGGATACAAGGCCCGGGATCTTGATTTTTCTCGAATTCTTGCCGGGGAAGCGGAAAAGCTGTCTCTTCGGGTGACCGATGACCGACATATGCCAGAAAGTGAAGTGATCGGGACGACGCCGGTGCGACAAAGCACGGAAACGTCCAGGCCGGACGGGAACAACGTCCAGATTGAAGAGGAAATGCTGAAGTTGACACAGAACAATATTGAATACAATGCATTGGTGCAGTTCGTTTCGAAATACCTGTCCGGAGTGAGACGAACGATTGAGAGTATAAAGTAGTGAGGGCGAAATGAATCTGAGCGAGGTGTTTTCCATCAACGGATCGGCAATGGGCGCCCAGATGCTGAGAATGGAGATCATCGGGGCCAATGTGGCCAATGTGAACACCACACGAACACCGGAAGGCGGACCATACCGGCGAAGAGATGTCGTGTTTGAGGTTGTGCCGCAACGAACCGGAGATTTTTCATCGGTTCTGGGGCGGGCATCGGAAAGTGTCGGGGCCGGGGTACGGGTTTCTAAAGTGATTGAGGACAGCTCACCTTTCCTGATGCGGTTTGATCCCCAGCATCCTGATGCCGGGCCGGATGGATATGTCAGATATCCCAATGTCAATGTGGTGGCGGAGATGGTCAATCTGGTGGAGGCGTCACGATCGTACGATGCCAACATTTCAGTAATCCAGGCAACCAAGAACATGATCGCCAAGACTTTTGAAATCGGCAGGAGTTGAAGATGAGCGAAATCAGAATTGAAGATATCCGAAGACAGTTACTGGACATCGGTCGTCTCGACAAGCCGGCGCAGCAGGCCGAACCGGAGAAGAGTTTTACTGATGTGTTGTCGGAAGCGGTTTCAAAGGTAAATGACGAACAGTTGGCGGCGCAAAAGAAGGTGGAGCAGTTTGTGGGCGGTGAAGGGCCGTCTCTGCATGAGACACTGATTTCCTTGGAGAAGGCGGATGTCTCTTTTCGGATGATGATGCAGGTCCGCAACAAGCTGATGGACGCTTACAGCGAAATCATGAGAACGCAAGTTTAGGAAGAGGTAGGTCCATATGGCTGAAGAAAAAGGCGGAAGAGGGCAGTATTGGGATCAGTTGAAGGGGTTCTTCAAGCGACTCACGGTTTCTCAGAAAATCTTTCTGGTCAGTGTGGCGGTTCTTTCCTTTGCGGCCATATGGCTGGTGACCAGTCTGGCCAACACCCTGACATATTCTGTTTTATTCTCCAATTTGGAAGCCCGCGATTCGGCGCTGATCATAGAGAAACTGAAAGAGATGAAAGTCCCCTATCACCTCTCCGGTGCCGGCTCTGTGATTTCCGTTCCGGACACTCAGGTGGCCGAGCTTCGAATCCAACTGGCTTCAGAAGGACTTCCTCAGGGAGGGGCTGTTGGTTTCGAAATTTTTGATAAAAGTTCGTTGTCAACCACGGATTTTGTTCAGAATATAAACTATATCCGTGCCATTGAGGGAGAATTGGCCCGAAGCTTGAGTCAGCTGCGTGAGATTCAATCGGCAAAGGTGCATATTACCCTGCCGAAAAAGTCTGTATTTATTTCGGAACAGGAACCTGCGAAGGCTTCGATTGTCATCCGTCCGCGACCGGGAATGAGTTTGTCCGGATCGCTTGTTCCGGCGATCGTTCATCTGACGGCACAATCAGTAGAAGGACTGCGACCGGAGAATATCGCCGTGATTGATGTCAGCGGGCAGTTATTGTCAAAGCCAAGGGACAGCCTCAACGGACTGCAAGCGCAGAATGACCATCAATTTGCCTATCAGCGCACACTGGAGCAAAGCTACACCCGTAAAATTGTGGATTTGCTCGAGCCGATTGTCGGTCAGGGGAAAGTGCGCGCCAACGTACAGCTTCAGCTTGATTTCAGCCAGGTTCAAGTCACGGAACAGTCGGTGGATCCGGACCGGACCGTAAAAATTTCTGAAAAAACCGAGTCTTCGAAAAACAGCCAGGGAACAAGCGGGGGCGTTCCCGGTGTCGGTGGAAATGTCGCTGCTGCAGCCGTCTCGTCGGCTGGAAGTGGTGATGGTGCCAACAGCAAAAGCGAGTCGACCATAACAAATTATGAGATATCGAAAACGACGACACAGACGATTCGTCCGTTGGGAGTTATCCAGCGGGTTTCTGCCGCTGTAGTTCTGGACAATATAACTCAGGTTCAATTGAGTGACGGCCAAATGATCAAGCAATCACAGCCGCAGTCACCCGAAATGCTGGAAAGTATGCGCAAGATCGTACAGGCTGCGGTCGGTTACGATCCGCAGCGTGGCGACCTTGTGGAGGTTGCAAACCTGCCGTTCGACACTTCTGATCAGCTTGAAGGGGACTACCTGTATGAAAGACAGAAGAACAAGGACCTGGTTGACCTACTGATTCGATACGGGTCGATATTCATCGGGGGGCTTCTGGTTTTTTTCCTGATTGTTCGCCCACTTTTGCGAAAGGTATCCAGGATTTTTTCCACTGCTTTATCCCCGACGCATGCTGAACTCAGTATTCCCCAGGTCGACTCCGAAAAATTGGATGCCATTCAGTCCGCCAAGGATGAAATAGAAATCGAACAGGAACTTCGTGAACGCTACAAGGTACCGAAAAGCACGAAGAAGATGGTCATTCTGAAGGACAGAGTTAAAGAGTTCGCCAACAACAATATTGAAGAGACGGCATCTCTGATCAAGACATACCTGATGGAGGAATAGAGATGCCCCTCGATCGAGAGAATCTGACCGGAAAGCAGAAAGCCGCCATCATGATGCTCGTTCTGGGTGAGGATCTCACCTCGGAAATATTCAAACGGCTCAGCGAGGATGAAGTTCAGGATGTATCGAGAGAATTGTCCCTGATGGGGGCTGTTCCGGCGGATGTTTCCGATACCGTGATTGAAGAATTCTTCAATATGACGCTGGCCAAAGAGTATATGACGGTCGGGGGAATCGAATATGCCAAAAAGGTTCTGATCAAATCCCTCGGGCCCGAGGAAGCCAGGCGGATCATCGATCGTCTGGTCAAACTGTTGGAGAAATCCGCCGGTTTTTCATCACTGGAAAAGGTGAATCCCCAGCAGCTTTCCAAGTTCATTCAAAATGAACACCCCCAGACCATTGCCTTGATTCTGGCTCATCTCAGCGCTTCTCAGGCAGCTGAGTTGATTTCTTCCCTTCCAGAGGACATGAGATCTGAAATTGCCATCCGAATGGCCAATCTGGAAGAAATCTCCCCTGAAATTGTCAAGAAGATAGCCGGAGTGCTGGATCAGAAGCTTGAGGCCCTCGGATCATACAGCCTCGAGGAGTATGGTGGTGTCAAGGCTGTTGCCGAGCTGTTCAACCGAATGGATCGGCGGGCTTCACGCAACGTTCTGGAACAGATCGAATCCCGTGATCCTGAATTGGCCGCATCCATTAGAGATTTGATGTTTGTTTTCGAGGACATTCTGCTCATTGATGATCAGGGAATCATGGAGATATTGAAGAGAACCGATAAAAAAACTTTGGCAATAGCGATGAAAGGCGCCAACGAAGAACTGAAGACGAAGTTTTTCCGCATCATCTCCACCGCACGCTGGGACATGTTGCGGAAAAACTTCGTCTTCAGTTCTTCGTTGGCGCCTTT
>CAYMND010000166.1:0-6390 GCA_964391685.1 uncultured Clostridia bacterium
GAGATTGTTTCGTCGGATCATATTTACCTCGTTGTCTTGGAATGTTCAATCATGCCTGTCGAAGCGGTGTGTGTCAATACGAAAGACGGAACTTTGATCGTACCCATTTTGAGTCGGGTAGCCGCCGCAGAGGTATAGAAACCTGCCGTCGGGGCTCAGACTGGGAAACCAGGCGTTGACGATTCCGATATCCTGGCTGATGCATCGGGCTTTTGTCCAGCCGCCTTCGGGTTTTCGGTAACTGATGTAGAGGTTCATCATTCTCGAGAAACCGCCCGGGCGATTGGAGATGAAGAGCAGGTACCGGTTGTCCGGTGAGAGCACGGGACCGCTTTCCTGATACTCGGAATTGACCTCCGTTCCCAATCGGACCGGCTCGGAATATTTCCCTTCTGCACTGGGATCGGAGATGAAGATATCGCTGCCTCCGGATTGTCCCGGAAGGACCGGATTGTTCGTCCGGCAGAATACCAGGGTGTTGTCCGGCCCCAGCCAGGGTGAGGTCTCATCGTTGTCCGGAGTGTTGACCGGAGTTTCCAGGGGAACGGCAGGACCCCACCCGTCTTTCTCCCGTTTCCGGAACCAAAGGTTGATGTCATCTCCAGCCCCGACTTCCGGAATCGGAGCTCGAGACTGGTAAACCACTCGCTGACCGTCGGGAGAATAACAGGGGTCTTTTTCCATGCGGTGGATGGAGAGAAATGAGGGGCCTGCATCCTGCCATGCATCGCTTTGATCTTTTCGGAGCAGCCGTTTCCGGTTGACCGACGGGGTGTTGATGTCCCAGAACGCTTCCCGATCGCCCGGGGAAAAGACGATCCGGCCGTGAACGAAACCGTAGCGGTTGAACAATTCCGGCATGAACGGCTTGGGGGGTATGCTGGCGGTTTCTTCCGTGCCTGTGACGGTCAAATGCGGAAAGAACAGAAGGAATGGCAGGATGAAGAGAATGATTCGGCCCATCTTTTCGTCTCCTCAAGTATTATGTGTGATGAAAATTGTACGCTTTCTGAAGAGATTTGTTCTATCCGGGGCTTTGGGAAATGGGTTTTTTTGAATGAAAGTGCTGTTTCAGAATCTATTTCGCCGGTCGGTTCTTGCGCTCGTCGACAGTGTTTGCAGGACGGATATCTGTATGTCGGTGCCCAGCCAGCGGTTCAGGGTGTCGATTACCTGCCCGGGATCATCCAGCTGACTGATCTGTACCCGGTGATTGGCGCCGGGTTGCATGATGAACAGGGCGTCCAGATTGGTGTCCGGTACCAGGGCGGCGGCACTCCAGGGATCGATTTCTCCGTAGATGTAAATGATGCGTTCGCCCTGATACCGAAGCCAGGGGATGACGTCGGCCATGACCGAGGCATCGAAGGTCATCTGAACGTGAGGGGCGAAAACATTGTAGCTTGGATTTTTAAGAACCATCAGCAGATCCTGCAGGGGGTCGCTGATATACGGGCAGTAGCCGATTTGCGTGTAGGCCTGATAGAAAAGGGGCTCATAGTACCCGATATCGTTGTCTGAATAGTAGGAAAAGGGAGAAGTCGACGCCAGATGATTGAAGACGGTTTCGTCCGACTCGTCGGATGCCGGGATATTGCCGCAGTTGTCTGCGCTGCCGTACTGCCAGAAAGCGAATGGGTATTCCAGAACAGAGTATTCCAGAGCCGCTTCGACACCGAGTCGGGTGAAGGTGTAGCCCTCGGCGGCTGCGTGAACCTGCAGCAGGTCCAGCATCTTCTGACGGCGGTTCAGCACTTCCCGCTGGAAGGCAGCAATCTTCCGGCGGCAGTCGGAATCGCCGACCTGTTGAAAGAACGTGGCGAAACGGGGATCGTCGGGCTGTCCCATGATCGGGGCGACATAGGCCACAGTGGCGTCCACATCGTCCGGGTAGAACCTCTTGTAGAAGAGAGCGGTCATGCCGCCCTTGCTTCCGCCTGAACTCACCCATTTCCCGTTGTATACACTCCCCAGAAGTTCCCGTATCCGGTGCTGGTCGGCGGCGGCCTGGCGGATGGTCAACCGGGTCCAGTCCAAGGGGGCGGGCCGGGCATTGGGGAAGAACCGATGCACCAGTAGAATCTGGTTGGCGTTCATCAGTTTCGTCAGTTCCCTTTCGCTGTTTCGGGAAACACCGTAACCGGTGGTGAAGAACACTGTGGGGGCGTTTTCGTCCCGGTGGGAAAGGTAGAGTCTCTGGCTGAAGCTCCCCTGTGACGGGGCGTCATGATCAATCGGTTGAGTGATGTCGATCTGGAAGGCCTCACTGAAGCCTTCCGGCGGCTCTACGGCAGTGGCCGAAACATCTTCGAGGGAATTCAGGCGGTCCAGCAGGGTGATTTCTTCTTCCCTGCATGAGAAAAGCAACAAGGGCAGAATGAACCAGATTACGTTCTTCAGGCAGTGTCTCATGGCATCCTCTCTTAAAACAGTCGCCAGCTGAATCCGATTCGAAGATAGAAGGTGGACAGGTCGAGCCGGAAGTCATCCTGTGAACTCCCGGAAATTCCGGACCAGGAGACTTGGGGGTATCGGCCGTAACTGTCGGAAACGAGAACCCAGTCGCCTTCCCATGTGGAGACAGTGCTGTAACCGTCCTGATTGCTGTCGCGGTCGTTTTCCTTGAAGTAACCTTCTCCGCTGATATTTTCCACTTTTCGGATTGTGTACCCGCCTTCGACGAACAGGCCCAGGTCTTTCAGAATTTCGAGCTGAATCCTGAGCCCCGCTTCCAGCGCCGCTCCCGTTCCTGTCCCGCTGATTTTGTGAAGGGTTTCCCAGGCGTATTCGTAGCCGGTGGTTTCAGACTTTCTGTAGTAGTTGGCCTTGAAAGTCCCGCAGGATGCCAGGACGACTCCGACGGCAACATGAATTTCGCTGCTGAAGCGGCCGCGGTCAATCACGGGGTAATGAAATCCCAGCATCGGAGTGAAGGTCTCCGCCCAGATCCGCTGCGGATCGGTAGTGCGTCGAATACTGTAGCGCCCCTGGTAGAAATCGTCGTACTCGAATTCCAATGAGGCTCCGGAACCGATGGCATCCTGAGAATACTCGAGTCCCAGGGAAATCGATGGTCCTCTCCGGTTCTTCGAGAGGGTGAAGCGCAGCCGCCCTCCTGCCGACCACAGGTGAGTCAGCGACTTGAATCCGCCGTTGATTTCTACGGGATCAATCGGATGGTACATACTGTTCTGGCCGCTGTAATACCCGTGTAGATAATCGAAAACGGATCGATCATAGTCGGTGAGGGAGTTGAGATCGTCGGCGGATATACCGGCAAATCCTCCGTAAAGTTCGAGATGGAACCGTTTTCCCTTTTGGGCTTCCGATGCAAGGCAAGGGACCAGGAGCAGAAAGACCGTCATGGTCAGCAGGAATTTCATAGAGAACCTCCCTGATTCAATTCCGGGTACCGGGCGATGATCGACGCCGGTGGTGAGGTGTCCGCAGGCATCCGGTGTTGTCCGTTTTCGGAATTCGACCCGGTGAAGTCGACCGTTTCTCCGGAGTAGAGCCATTGTTCGAAGTTTGGGCGGTAATCGAGCCCGGAGAACTCTTCGAGGTAGTCGAGGAACTCCGGGGTGGTGAAGGGTCTGAAAGTACGGTTGCGGATGAGGTGGCTGAGGAAGGAGACCATTGCCTGACGTCCGCCGAGAGAACCGGCCATGTGCTGCAGGATCTGCGCCCCTTCGGAGTAGGCCCGGCGGTCGAAGCCGATGCCCACCGGCGAGAAGCCGCTGACCATATTGGAGGTGAAGCTGTCGGCAATGGGACTCAGATTCCCGGACGCCGAGAGCTCGTACCATTCATTGATGGCTTCATCCAGCCAGGAATCCCGGTAACTGGCCAAAACCAGGCTGGTGCCGAAGTACATGTGAAATGTCTCGTGGGCCAGGGCGGACAAGGCACTGATGGTACCGCCGTAGTATTCCATGCCGCCGCCTCCGGTCATCAGGAATACGCTGTATCCTTCCGGCATCGGGAACGGCCCGAATTGATTCTGCAGTTCGGCCAGCCAGGGTTCGAGGATGCCGAACGCATCGCTGACGGATGCGCCTCCCTGAAATGTAACGATGCGGACTTTTACTCCGGATATGGTTCGGGTCGCTTCCACCGTGTCCTGTTCCGGTACGAGGACGAACAGAACGGTATTCGACGGAACGTCACGCAGGGTGTCGAGTTCCCAGGACTGGACTCCGGCTTCGTGGAGGGCGGTAATCCGCCCGGAACCCAGACAACGGAAAGCCAGGTCTCCGTGAACCCGGAAACGGATCCGGTGGCGGGCCAAATCTCCGTATCGGTTGATGGTGGGGAAACTTTCCTCGTTGCTGCGGCCATAGAGATCGCTGACCTGACTGTTCAGCATGTAATACGATCGGCTCAGGGCCTTGCTGTAGCGAACGACCAGGGTGTGATCCGCTCCGGAGTCAAGTGTTCTGCGGATCTCAATCGCCTGCTGATCCGAATCGATTCCATCGATAATCGCCCAGTCAAGGTCCATATCCAGGGTTTGTCCGTCGAGCTCCAGCCCCCTAAGCTGCGATGTATCCCAGATGACCGGGTCCAGGTGGATGATGGGCCGGGTCTGGTCGCTGTACATGGAGAAAGTCAGCGCCGCTTCGGCATCGAAGTAAAATTCCCGGGGATGGTACTCCACGGTCAGGAAAATGTCCTTGATGTCGATACGGTAGGTGTCTCGGGTCAACTGTTCGACATCACCGTGGTCTTTGTTTTCGGTGGTGACGAGCGGTACCTGCTCCGGGTAATCCATTTTATCCGGATTACAAGAGCCAGAAAAAATAATGATCACCAGAACTGCCAATGCCCTCGACAAGAAAGATGTAACGTTCAACATTCCCCTTCCTCCCGCTGGTTGATTTCTTACTCATATATTTTGCATTTTTTCATGCTTTTTTTGGGGTTGCAAGCGATTTCAGAGGGATATTGGCTTGTTTTACAGGGACGAAGTCCGCCGATCCCGGGATGTGCGATTCTGATTACGTAGCAGCAATTGAAAACACAAACATGAAAAGAAATTTCTTGACTTGTTTCAAGATAGAGTGTCGAAGCAGGCTTCGGTCTATTCCGCTGAATTCGATGAAAAAATCACCGAAGATCTCCAGACTGTAAAAAAGGGGCATATTGATCGGTGAACCGACCCGGGGCGGAGCAACTACGTTGTGACGATTCCCGACGAGGCTTTCAATACGGTGGTCGATATGGCTGAAAAGTCAGGTCAGTGAAGTTGGATTCGAGAAAAAATCAGGAAAAAGCGGAACCCTTTTGAGGGTTTGTGCCTGACATGTACGCCGGTTTGTTATATGATGGACCGGAAGGCATCGAAGATGAAATCTCTGCCGGCAGAAAACGAGAACAGCCTGTACATGATGATGAAAAGAAAGACATGGTTCACGATCATTTTCTACCTGCTGATTTTGAATGCCTGGGCCGAGGAAGCGAGGCTTCTGGTGCTGGGTGGATTCAACGGGAGGCAGTACTATTCCGATGTTTATTCGGTTTCGTTGGCTGGGTTGATGAGAGGCGGAAAAACAGAATGGAAGCCCGAGATTTCCTTGCCGAAGGTGATTCAGGGACATACGGCCGTTACCCTGGGAGACCACGTTTATGTCCTCGGGGGGTTCGAGGGCTTTGCAGCGGATCGCTCACCCATCTTTTCTCATGATGTGTTCATGACGAAGGTGAAAAAGAATGGAATCGGAGAATGGAAGAGTTCGGGGGCTCTGCCGCATCCCCTGGCCTATCACTGGGCGGTGACCTGTGGGAAATTCCTCATCATCAGCGGCGGACAGTCTCCGGCGGATGTTTCGGCCGTTTATGTCAGCCGGGCAACTCGAGACGGCACGCTTTCAGATTGGAAAAAAGCGGCGGATCTGCCCAGGGCCATGCGCGGGCATGCCGCGGTGATGTTCGGGAACCGCATGTTCATCCTCGGCGGACATGACAACCGGGCCTGTTTTGACGATGTTTTTTCGGCCGAAGTGAGCGAAGACGGCCGGATCGGAGAGTGGGTTCACACGATGCCGCTGCCCCGACCTCTGATTCACTTCGGGGTCAGTGAATACAATGGACGGATATACGTTTTCGGAGGTCAGGACCGGAATTGGAAACTGCGGCGGGAAGTATATTCGGCGGCGGTCAGCGCTTCCGAACTCAGTTCATGGCGCCGGGAAAGGTCTTTCCCGATGCCTCAGGCTCGGATGGGTGTGACGGTGGCCGATGGGTGTTTTGTCGTCGCCGGCGGAGGGTACGGTTGGGATTCGCCGGTATATTCGAAAATCGTTTGTTCCGCAGTCGATGAGGATGGAACAATCGGTAAATGGTGCAAAACGGGGAGGCTGCCAAAACCACTGGCCTTCCATTCCGTTGTAC
>CAYMND010000167.1:0-6373 GCA_964391685.1 uncultured Clostridia bacterium
CAGGATACGGTCGCCATCGGGTATCACGCGAGTGAAGGGGGGATAGTAGTCGGGGAACACGAACTCGATTTCATTTTTTTTCTGTTTCATATAGGGATCTTTGGCCATCGAGTCCAGCTGTTTTTTCTTTACCCTTGCTTTGGCCTCCGAAGTTACCGGGATCTTCTCGAAGGGATGTCGGATGACGGCAAGTAGTTTGCCGTCGGTGTCGTGAATGGAAATCACACCCTCACCACTTGGATCGGCAACGATGACATGCCGACCGTCAGTGTAAGCAAACTTAAAAGGTTGGAACGGTTCGAGACGGCGCCAGGCTCTTTCTCCGATGAGCACCTTATCTTTTTTATATAGAATTTTGATCTCGTTCAGTTCCTGATCCAGCAAACTCATGACCATCCACGAGCGCTTATGGTCTTCGTTAATTTCATGTTTCAGTACCAGAAAATGTTCACCGACAATTCCCTGGAACAGGTACATCGGATCCGTCTTGATGTCCCGGATGTACTTGCCGTTCATGTCGAAACAACTGACCCGACCCATACTGGATATGAAGAGATGACTTTTCCCAGCCATTATTTTCCAGATTCCGTTGATAAATTCTCCCGGAGCTTCTCCTTTTTTTCCGAACTGTACTGTCTGCTTCAAGGAGTTTCGATCAAACAGAAATACGGTCCCGTTTTTTCTGTCCGAAAGAATGTAATGGCCTTCGCTGACGGTCAATCCGGGTGAAGAAAACAGCAAATCGAACTCGGCGATTTTTTCGGCTTGCATGAGAGTCGAAAGTAGCAGAACCAGCACGAGAAAATAAAAGATCTTTTTCATCATTACCCCCTGAAGTGAGACACAATTTTTAAATATCTGATTATAGGCATTATGTCGCCTCGATCTACAGCTGTGGCTCGGCTACGGGCCAGCGGTGCAGTTCGTACATCTCCGTCTCCTCGTTCTCTTCCAGGCGGTAGAAGTAGCCCTGATATAGGTCCCCAACCTGCTTTTTCGGTTGTCGGATGACCCCCAGGTATTTACCGCTTATGTGAAAGCAGAGGAATTCCATGTGCTCACTTTCTGTCTTGTAGGTTCGGACCAAGATCCTCTCTCTATCCGGTACGGCGTATATGAAGGGTGGGTATTCATCGGGGAAGACGTATTCGATTTTTTCCTGATTCTGTTTCATATATGGATTGTTGGCCAGTGAGTCCATGAACGCTTTCTTCTCTCTTTCTTTGTCTTCCGTCGTTACCGGAATCTTTTCGAAAGGATGACGGATAGCGACCAATTGATTGCCCTGGGCGTCGAGGATGGTGATCAGGCCATCTACCCTGGGATCGTACACTACTATATGTCGATCGTCATAAGCGGCTCCGGCATAGGATTCGAAGGGCGCGACCCGATACGCTGCGTTCGGTCCGTATGGCATCTCTTGCTCTAATAGAATTTTAAGTTCCTTCATCTCTTGATTCCGTAAGGTTACCACCAAAGAAAGCTCTTTAATGTCTTTTCCTAGAGATAAATTTTCAACTAGGAAATTTTCACTGATAAAACCTTTAATGTGGTCGTTTGGGGATATACGGGTGTCGCGGATATGCCTGCCGTTGAGATCGAAAAAACTGATCCGCCCCCGACTGGAGACATACAACCGGTCTAAATCGAGCATCACCCGTACAATGCCGCCGAGGAATTCACCCGGAGCTTCGCCAATTTTTCCGAATTTTGCGGTCTGTTTCATGGTCTGTCGGTCGTAGATCAGAATCAGTCCTTCTCTGTGACTGTATAGCACATAACAGCGACTGTTTTGACTCAGACTCATCGAACCGGAGACCAGCAAATCGAACTCGGCGATTTTTTCGGCCCGGATCAGTGTGAAGACCAATAGGATCAGAACAATAAAAATGATCTTTTTCATCATTACCCCCAGCGTTGTGTTGTAGTTTTTGTAAATCATGGCATGGTTCGTTACAAAAAATCAAGAGCTGTGATATTTTTTGTGTTTTGGCCAAATTCTGTGCTCGAATCTCTCAAAGAGTTCGATTCTGTCCGTTATATAAAGAGCTGCATCGGGCGATGCTCATGACGAAATGATTCCGGCGGTGGAAGCTCAGTTGGAGAAGCAAGGTGTCGGTGGATCATCGATCATCCAAGGGGTGTGCTCAGTTCCTCCTTTTCCGATAGAAGGTGACGGGGAGTGGCCTCTGAATCGTGAAAGTGTTGTGAAAACAGTTGACATAGATCTTTTTAAGAACTATATTCAGTCTGATTGAAGAGGGGTGAATCATGAAAATGTCCGAACGGATCAAGCCGATCAGTTACGTCAAATCTCACGCCGCGGAACTGATTCGTTCCCTGGGAGAGCAGGGCGAACCGTTGGTCATCACGCAGAACGGCGAAGCCAAGGCGGTGATTCAGGACATCGGCAGTTACGAAAAAACCCAGGAAATTCTGGCCTTGCTCAAAATCCTGGCTCTAGGCAACCGGCAGATCGAGGCGGGGAGGTGCACGGATGCCGCGGTTGCCATCGAGAAAATACGAGGAAGGCATACGGCGGATTGATGTCCTGGCAGGTGCTTTTAACCGAAGATGCCGTCCGGGATCTGGAAGAAATCATTCATTATCTCGACATTCATGAATCTCCGGGCCGGGCCGATCACGTTCTGCGGCAATTCGAAAAAGTGTTTGACAGTCTCTCGGAAAATCCAAGACGGGGGGTGTTTCCTACGGAACTCCAGGCTGTCGGATTACGTGAGTACCGTGAGACTTTTTTCAAACCCTATCGGGTCATATACCGCGTCGAAGGGGAACGGATTTTCGTCATGCTCATCGCCGACGGACGGAGGGACATGCAGACGCTGCTGCTGCGCCGCCTGCTGGACGGCTGATTCATTTTGACATGTATTTTAGGGCAGGGTACAATCAGGCGCATGGCAGGAGGGCGTAAATGTCGATAGATCTTAAAAAGGCTATGAAGGCGGCCGATCTGCCCGGACTGCTGCTGGGATTTCAGATTCTGCTGGAGGGCTGGGGAAGGATGCCCGATTTCAACCGCTTTCCGCTGCAGGTGATCTTTCTGTTTCTGGCCGGCCTGTTCGTCGTTTTCGGAACACTTTTGCGTCATCACCTGGAAAAACGGATGAAAAAGATCGATGCCCTTTTTCATTTTGCCCAGGGGGCGGTGCTGATCGTATCCGGCCTGATCCTGAAGGAGCAGGGGAAGATTCGAATTCCCATGATCATTCTGTTCACCGGTTTCATCTACCTGATCCTCGGGCTGCTGACCTACCACATGAACGAAACGAACCGCGAGCCGCTGGGAAGGCGATTTATGTTTGGATTGGGCTTGGCCTTCATTGCCGTCGCCCTGGGACTGCTGATCTACACTTTGAGTCATGACCGCAACGCCTGGGCTCTGGGTTTTTCCGTTTTTTTTCTGATACTGGGTATCTTGTACACCTTTTTCAATAAAGCCATTATCCGGCGGCTGTCACAGAAACCGAAGGGATTCGGAAAACCGGGATATCCGTCCTGAGACTGCTTATAAAAAAGCGTCGAATCCATCATCGAACGGCAGCGGGAAAACCAGCTGAAGACCCGAACACAGGTAAGGTCGATGTTTCATCCAGAACAGATGGTTTTCCAAAAAAAGAAAATTACCCAGGGAGAATGAAGCTGTGGGCCCCAGCGTGAATCCACCGGCTCCTTTGGTGTAGGCAAATGCCAGGCCGGCACCGAAATCGAGCATCGTCCTGCTCGAAGACGGCCGATTGCCGAACTGCATTTCCAGCGACACAAAGGAAGAGATATCTCCGGTCATCACCCGTTTGCTGCGGTGCATCAGGAAGGTCAGGGTCAGGTTGGTATACCTTTCGGATCCGTTTTCAGAGAAAAAAAGCTGCGATTTTCCAACGCTGATCTTGAACGACCAGTAGGGTATTTTGGAAGTGAAGTCGTATCCCCAGCTGATACCGGGGCTGACATAAAGACCTGCATCGGCGGACAGTGCCGCACAGCAGATCAGGAAGAATACCGTGACAAGATTTTTTTTGATCATTCATGAAAGATACTACAACAGAGGTATTGGTTCGACTCAACTGTGAAATGGGACCTGAAGGATAGGGGAAATAGGGCTTCTTCCACTCCTTTCGGCGCTTCCCACTTCATAAAATGAGACGATTCGATCTGTTACTTTTCGGGCCAGCCGATGCGGTAGCAGGTCAGGTACGGGTATCCTTCCTCGTCGAGGGTGGCCATGAACAGACGATTCCCGCTGAGTTCGTAATTCTCGATCGTATGCCCCGGCGGAGCGGAGAAATCGGCCTGGTACAGGAAGCTGCCCTGGGGAGAGAATATATCGATGGTCGTGCCGTTTTGCCGGTCCGGATCGGAAACGAAAACCAGGACCATATCGTTGTCGAGAAGGCGGATGTCGGAATAGAATGAAGCGTGCGGAGGCAGGCCGTCGAGGATGCGGTTGATGATGTCCACCGGCACGTTTCCACCGATCCTCTTTTTCATCCTCTCCTTGAAATCGTGGCTCACGGGTTTCGGCTTGCGGTCGGGAACCGAAAATGTATTCACCGGGTTTCCTTCCAGATCTATGATCGAGATTTCGTAGTTGTCGCTCATGCCGAAGGCAATTCGCTTCGGGTTGGCGCCGGCCATCATCAGCGGGGTGATGTTGCCGATGACCACAGCCACGGTGATGGTTCGGCGGGAATCGCTTTCGGTGGCGGTGGCTTTTTCGTAGGGCTTGAAGTTGATCAGGACGCGGCGATTTTCGGTTCTGCAATCGTAGATTTCCAGCGGAATTTCCCGGTTCGGCTGGTCGGAAGTGCCGGGGGCGGATATAAATCGATCATTGTCGAGGAAGGCCACCGGATCGAGTTTGGCGGGGATCTTGGTCTGGGCGATGAATTTTCCGTTCAGGTCGAAGCGCTGCAGGCGGCCGGTATCGCTGAAGATCAGCTGGTCGCCGGCGGAAAAGATCTGTTGTCCCTGGTTGAGGGTCTTGAACTCTCCCGGACCTTCGCCGCCTTTTCCGAAGCTGCGGATGTACTGGCCGTCGGCGGAAAAGAGGTGAATGAGGATCTCCTTGTTGTCCAGGGCGGCCAGCTGGCCGCCGGGCAGGATCAATACATTCTGAATCGAGCTCAAGGGATGGTCACCGGCGCTGTCGGTCTGCCAGAGCTGTGTCTGATTCAGGTTCCATTTTCCCTTGCCCGGTTTATCGGGATTGATCGTCTGGGCGGTGATGGGCGAGAAAATTATCGAAAACAGCATCATTGTTACGAATAAACTTTTCACAGAAACCTCCTTTCAGCCGAAACCATACTTTATAGACGCAGGATACACTTCATCTGTTTCATGATCGAAATTCTGCTTACATGAAAAGATACGATATTTTTCAGGAGATATTACGGATTCGGCTCTCCGACACTCAGTCGGTGCAACTCCATCAAATCGGTCTCATCGTTGTTCTTGAAATAATAGAAGTAGCCTTCATGGAAGTAAACAAGGGCTTCGTCAGGGAAGCTCTTCTTGCCCAGGTTCCGGCCCTCGAAGTCAAAGAAGAGAACTTCCGTGTTTTTGTTCATTTTTTTGAAGGTGGATACCAGAATATGGCTGCTGTCCAGAAACATCCTGTTTAAAAGAGGGTAATGCTCGGGTACGATGATTTTGATCTGAGCGGCCAGTTGGGGGCTACTTTTTTTGAACTCATCCATTTTTTCCTTTTCCATCGCCCGACGGTCCTCGGCGGAAATCGGTAGGATCTCGAATTTGTGGCGGATGGTTCTGATCAATTCGCCGTTGGAATCCAACAAGGACAGCTCTCCCTGTTTTTTCGGATCCGCCACTAGGACATGGCCCGTATCGAAGGAAATGACAACATCAGCGTGGAAAATCTCCCATTTTGTCACATCCATCTTTCGTTCACTTTCAAACAGAAGTTTGATCGGTTTGAATGTTTCATCACAGAGTGTTCCCTTGCGTACCATGGCCGTCCGGTCACTGTTGCTGGAATGGTATTCGACCAGAAGGTTTTCTCCGACCCGGCCGATTAGCCTTTCCCAGTTGTCGTGCCGGATATCGCGGATCAGGCGGCCGTCAAGATCCATGACGGTCAAGCGGCCTACACTGTCGGCCCAGACCCTGTCTCCATCGAGAATCACATTGCGAAGCATCATCAGAAACTCTCCAGGGCCTTCGCCGATTCTTCCGAAACAAGCACTTTCTCTGCCCGTTTGCAGATCAAATAGTTTCACCTGACCGCTTTTCTTGTCGGCCAGAAGGTAACGGTTTTCACAGCAGGAATAGATCGGACTGCTATGACTCAACCATTCAAATTCGGCCAATTTTTCAGCCCAAATCCCCGTGCAAAGAA
>CAYMND010000168.1:0-6352 GCA_964391685.1 uncultured Clostridia bacterium
CGTACCCTCTGCCGAAAAAGACGGATTCCTCCCCGGCTGGGTAATCGTCTGCCACATGAGGGTACAATCTGTAATTGAATCCACTGGTGAGGCTCACCGTGGTCTGGCTGCGGAAGAACCGACTTACTTCGATGAGCAGGGAATGATTCCCGAAATCGAAGGAATCGAAGTTTCCATAACTGCGGTATTCGAACTGATAAGCCCCTTTAACCAGAATGGTCTGGCCGGCATACAGCTTCAGTGATGCAGACAAAACGGGGCCCTGGTAGTTGAAATCGGTATATGCGTCATGGTAGGAGAGCCGGTTGTACCGGGCTGAAAGATAGAGAGCGTTACGGCCTTTCATCTGCATGAGGTATTCGATCCCAGGTTCAATCTGTAAAGAATTGAAATCGGGATTGTCCGAAAAAAGGGATGCGGTAGCCGACAGGAAGATGTTCAAGCTGTCCAGGGTCCAGTCGAGACTGGTTTCCAGGGTAGAGACGTAATCCTTGATCCGGGATGCGTTCATGAAGATATTGTCGCTGAAGGCGCCCTGATAACTGAACCCGAAACTGAAATTCCCGGAGTTTTTCTCTTCGGTGGCCGACAGGATCGGCAACAACGACAGGAGCATGGCGGCTATCATCTTGTTCTTCTTCATCTTTAACTCCTTCATTATAGAATCAAATGGTTTTTTTTATCATCCATTTTACTTTCGTCAGCAAAAAGCCGGCCAAGATTCACCGGGGGGGCCGGAAGAACATTTCGAAGGAGTCTTCAAGCAACAATACCTTTTGATCATGTTTTCCGACGATTCATGCCGAGAAAAGCTGTCAAGCCGAGTGCCGGTGTCGAAATGGTGAAAATCGGCGGATTTCGCTGATTTCTGCGAATCGGCCTGTGCCTGGGTCGGGAAAAACAGGCACGAATAAATGGAGGAATGGGGTGTGTCGGAATGGAAGAAGACGATCAGAAAAGGGTTCTGGCTTGTGGACCTCAAGTAATGATGAATTGGCAGACAACTTGCGTAGGGATGATGCTGCGACATTTCGCACAGGAGGAATCGAATGACGAAAAAAATGATGATTGTGCTGGCGGTTCTGGTACTGATCGGTTCAACCGCTCTCATGGCCCGGAACGGAAAAGGAGCCGGAACCGGAAACGGAGCCGGACAATGTTTGTTCATCGATGAAAACGGTGACGGCATCAATGACAATTTTCGGGATCATGACGGAGACGGTATCCCCAATTATCTCGATGAGGATTGGACTCGGCCACAGGACGGTAGCGGTTATGGACGCGGAAACCGGACCGGAAACGCTTTTCGGGCCAACCGGGGCTCCGCCATGGGAACATTTAGGGAAATGCGTTTTCTGGGACAGGGCATGGGCAACGGTATCTGTGACGGAACAGCCCAGAGAGCCGGAAGCGGCCGACGCAACGGCCGGAGATAAAAGGGCTGACACGCGATGAAGAATCGATGACCAGGCTCCATGGAACATGGGGCCTGGTCCGGGTTTAAAGTGAGGGCGGATGGTTAGAAGAGAAAACCCGCGGAAAACGAGATGCCGCGGTTCTTCATCTGGGTTGTGGATTCCTGGATGTCGTTGATGTTCGACAGTCCGAGATTGTATCGTACGTCGATCAGAATGGAACCGGATTCCCCGACATCCAATTGCAGGCCGGCACCGATGATCAGTCCGAAATCGAGTTTTTTGAAAGAGTCCTTGACGTCATTGGATTCCTCGTTGTACAGTCCTGACATTTTTGCGGACAGCAGGTAGGCGCCGTAGCCCCCCGCCAGAAACAGGGGCTTCACCGAACTGGATGCAGGAACGTTGATCTGCAGAAGCAGGGGAAGCTCAAGGTAGCCGAGACGGGTCTTGACGTAGGCGTCTTCTGTTGAAACGATATCGTATTTTTGCCCTTTCTGTGAATAAATCAGTTCACCACGAAACGAAAAAAGTTCATTCAAAGGAAGTGCGAAAACCAGTCCTCCGGAAAATCCGGCCATTTTCTTTGCTTCCGATCCGACCATCTTTTCGCTGACGTGGAAATCGCTCAGGTTGAGAGAGCCTTTGACGCCGACCTGGGCCTGAATTGGCAGTGTGCACAGCAGCGCTGCGGTAATGATAAAAAGAACGGTTTTTTGAAACATCCTGTTTCCTCCTTGGAAATGCTTTCTGGCATCCATTCTGATGCTTAAACAAAAAAACCGGTAAAAACTGTCACCGGAAACGCATTCGATACTTTTCCCGTTGACCTTTTCCCTTTCGATCAGGTACCATGAATCTTCGTATGATGAAAAATGCACTAAACAGATTGCTGAAAAGAGTTCACCAATTCGCAACTTTCTGGATGTTTCAGCTGCGCAGTACAGATCGGGCCTTCATGATTCTGATCCCCATCGCCATCGGGATTCTGGGCGGACTCGGGGCTGCGGTCCTGCGTTTTCTGATTCATCTGTTCGAAGGCCTTTTCTGGGGAAACTGGGGGGAATCGTTCGGTTGGATTCGAACCCTGACCGTACCCACGGCCACCGCTTTTATCGTGGGGCTGATCATTTATCATTTCTCCCGGGAAGCCAAGGGGCACGGTGTTCCCGAAGTGATGCAGGCCATCGCTCTCAAAAACGGCGTCATCCGACCACGGGTGGTTTTCAGCAAGACCATCGCCTCGTCCCTGACCATCGCATCCGGTGGCTCTGTGGGCAGGGAAGGCCCCATTATCCAGATCGGTGCCGCCATCGGATCCAGTCTGGGGCAGCTGTTCAATCTTCCGGGAAAGCGGCTTCAGACATTGGTGGGCTGCGGAGCGGCAGCCGGAATCGCAGCCGCTTTCAACGCCCCGATCGCCGGGGCCATGTTTGCAGTGGAGATCATCCTCGGGGATTTTGCGGTCAGTCGTTTTTCTCCCATTGTCATTTCGTCGGTTTCGGCCACTGTCGTTTCGAGGTTTTTTTACGGAGACACACCGTCTTTTCTGGTTCCGAAATACAATCTGGTGCACTGGGTGGAACTGATTCCCTACGCTGTTCTCGGCCTGATCTGCGGACTGGTGGCCATTCTGTTTGTCAAGGCTCTTTATTTTTGTGAAGACCGGTTTGATTCGCTGGCCGTTGCGGATTACCTGAAAACCACCCTCGGCGGACTGCTGCTCGGCGGACTGGGACTGGTGAGTATGCGGATTTTCGGTGTGGGCTACGAAACCATCAACAGCGCCCTGCACGGTACATTGCCGCTGGGCTGGCTGGTGATTCTCGTCTTCATGAAGATTGCGGCCACATCTCTGACTCTCGGATCGGGTAATTCCGGTGGGATTTTCGCTCCTTCCCTGTTCATGGGGGCCATGACCGGAGGGGCCTTTGGCACCCTTCTTCATCAGCTTCTTCCTCATCATACAGCCGATTCCGGTGCCTATGCCCTGGTGGCCATGAGTGCCGTGGTGGGAGCTTCCACCCAGGCGCCGATCACAGCCATCATGATCATTTTCGAGATGACCAGCGATTACAAGATCATTCTGCCCCTGATGATCGCCACAATCATCAGCAGCCTGATGACCAGCAAGATCGAGAAAGGATCGATCTACACACTCAAGCTGATCCGCAAAGGCATCAACATCCACCAGGGGAAGGAGATCAACATCCTCAAATCGATGCAGGTCGGTGACTACATGCGCCGTTCGATCGCCACGGTTTCACCTGATCGAACCCTCGAGGAACTGTGCCGCACATTTCTCGGTTCTCCCCATTCGTTTCTCTTTGTCAAGAATCGGGACAGTTCCGCCATCAGCGGTTTCATCTCCCAGAATGAACTGAGCGCCATCGCACCGGATTACGAAAATCTCAAGAACATCGCCGTTGCCGTGGATATCGCCCGGGAAAACCCCTTCATCGTTTCCGAAACCGATCATCTGGATTTCGTCATGAAACTTTTCGAGAAAGAGAATATCGGGGAGATACCGGTGCGGAATCCGGAGACAGGGGAGATTACCGGAACCATCTGGCGCATCGATGTCATCGCCGCCTACAACAAGGAGATCATCAAACGGGATCTGACCTCCGAAGTGTCTCATCTGATGAAGGTATCATCGAGGAAGGAGTACATCGAAATCGCCGACAACATCTTTCTGCACGAGGTGGATCCTCCGGCGGCCTTCTTCGGACAGCGGATCGCCGATTTGAACATCCGAAACCGGTATCATGTGGAGATCGTCCTGATTAAGGGCAAAGACCCGCTGACCCGGCTGCCGGATCGGGAATACCGTTTTACGCCCGGAGAGAGCCTTCTGCTGATGGGTGAACGACGATACATCGAACAGTTCGAAACCCTTCGCTGAAGGGCTGATTCTTTTTTAAAGGGTATTTCGCGTTTTTACCTATTGACCCCCGCCCCGGGCCGGATTTAATATTGAGACATGGATCTCTCTGCAGGAACAACTGTCGAAGGATACGAGATTCTCAAACTACTGGGCGGCGGAGGACAGAGTTCCGTATATTTGGCGGTGGATGTCCGACTTCACCGCAAGGTGGCCATAAAACTGATCTCCGATACCAGTATGGCCGACGAGACCGGACGTCGCCGTTTTCTGCTGGAGGCTCAGACACTCTCTTCTCTGAGCCATCCCAATATCGCAACCGTCTTTCATATCGGTGAACACCGTGATCATCCCTTCATCGTGATGGAATATGTCGAAGGCCTGACGCTGCAGGATTATATGGAAAGGCGTCGACCCGACGGCAAAGAGTGTATTCGATTGATTGCTTCTGTCATCGAGGCCATCTCCTACGCCCACCAGAAAGGGTTCATTCATCGGGATCTCAAACCGAGCAACATCATGGTGACCTCGGACGGACAAATCAAGCTGCTGGATTTCGGGTTGGCCAGGATCACCCGTGAAGTCGAACGGCAACGACTGGAAAGCCCGACCGAATTGACGGCCACCGGTGTGGTCATGGGGACCATATACTACCTGTCCCCCGAGCAGGCATTGACCAGTTCTTCCAGTGAAAAGAGCGATCTGTTCTCGCTGGGGGTGATCATGTACGAGATGATCACCGGGAAACGGCCTTTTGATCGGAATTCGGCGTTGACCACCCTGTACGCCATCGTTCATGCGGAACCACCTCCGATCAGTAGTCCGGATCCGATGCTGGAGTCCCTCATTCCGGTGGTCATGAGGTTGCTGGAAAAGGATCCCGAAGAACGCTATCCTTCGGCTGCATCGCTCCTGTCCGTTCTTCGGGCGCTGGAGGGCGGCAGATCATTGGAGAAGACCCTCTCCATGTCTCGGACCATCCGCATCGATGCCGGTCCGGAAAAAAGGAAACGGATGCTTCGACTGCTGCCTTTGCTGCTGTTCATCGTTTCCGTCGTCGCTTTATGGATATTTTTGGAGAAAGGCGGATCGGAACACAAGGAATACGGAAAGGAGCGTACGGCTATTCTGGTTTTGCCCATTCGCAGCGGACCTGAAGCACAGGAACGTCACCTTGCCGATGTGATCACCTCGGAGATCATATCCAGTCTGAGCCGGACTCCCGGACTCAGGGTTCTGACAATTCCGTCGGAATTCCTGTCCGCCGAGAAGAACTGGAGCGAGCGGATTGTCAGGGAAAATGCAGTAGGCTTCACCTTGAAAGGCGATCTGGTCATGAACGGCAATGAACTCAGGCTGACGGCGCAAATCATCGATCAGGGAGACTACCGGGTTGTCTGGACGAAAGTGTTCAACGAAAAAAAAGGCAGCATATTCGCCATCCCTTCAGATATCTCTTCCAGGATGGCCTATGAAGCGGGAGTTATCCTGAAGGCGGATCAGCTGAAATTCCCGGGTGAAAAGGCCTTCGATCTCTATACAAAGGCCGATATGCTCCTTTCCAGCTACGATCCGGTATCTCTTCCGCAGAGCATTGACATGTTTCGGGAATGCGCCCGGGAAGCTCCGGATTTCCGCCCAGTGTATGAGAAGCTGGGACAGGCACTGATGCAATACCGCAACATCGGCATCGATTACGATCCCGGTTACCTGGATGAAGCGTACCGAATCATCCGCAAGGGAAGAGAGATTCGGGGGGATTCCATCCTGCTCCGCACCCAGGAAATCTGGTACCATCTCTACAGCTACGATTTCGACTGGGCCAGGGAACTGGTATCCGGTATGAATGAGGAATCTTTGGATCCTACCGGCATCAAACACCTGATCTGGATGGCTTTCTACCTGGGAGAGACCGGGACTGCGGCAACCCTGCTGGACGAGGCGGTACGCCGGGAGCCTTTCGACGCTTCGGTACACTTGAACCGGGTGGTGCTCAACACCATGCTGGGCGATCAGGCCAGCGAGGGCGAACGCGAGGCGCTGGGCGCGGTGC
>CAYMND010000169.1:0-6347 GCA_964391685.1 uncultured Clostridia bacterium
AATCTGCCACCAAGCTTGAGAACACGGTAGGCCTCCGAAAACACCTGATCTTTCTCTGGTGATAAATTGATGACACAGTTGGAAATGATGACATCAATGGTATTATCGGCCAGCGGTAAGTGTTCCAACTCTCCCAGTCTGAATTCGACATTCGTCAGTTTGGATTTTTCTGCGTTTTGCCGAGCTTTGGCAATCATCTCCGGAGTCATGTCGACGCCAATGACATGGCCATGGTCACCCACGGCCTCTGCCGCCAGGAAACAATCAAAGCCCCCTCCGCTGCCCAGGTCGAGAACTGTTTCATCGGGTTGCAAAGAGGCTGAGATCAGTGGATTCCCGCAGCCCAAGCCCAGGTTCGCCCCCTCTGGTACAGTGGATATGTCCTCTTTTGAATAACCCAGAGCCAATGAAAGGCCCTCGTCTTTCTTCTGTGTGGATGGTCCGCAGCAGGACGATTTCGAACAACAACAACCAGCCAGAGCGGATGCAGCAATTTTTCCATATTTATCCCGTACTGATTGACGAATGTCTTCCATTTTGTGATTGTCCATATTAACACCTCACTTGCCAAAATGATGCTGAGTCCGTTTGCAGATCCCCACCAGCATCAGCATGACCGGCACCTCGATCAGTACCCCAACCACCGTAGCCAGTGCAGCTCCCGAGGAGAGACCGAAGAGCATGACCGCAGTGGCGATGGCCACTTCGAAATGATTGGATGCTCCAATCAAGGCTGCCGGGGCCGCATCTTCATATTTCAACTTCAACCATTTGGCCATAAGGTAGCCCATGGTGAAAATGAACACCGTCTGTATGAACAGAGGAATAGAGATCCATAAAATGGTCAGGGGATTCGACCATATGACTTCTCCCTTGAAACTGAATAAAAGAATGAGGGTCAAGAGCAGGGCAATAATGGTGATGGGGGTCAGCACGTGTAGAAATTTTTCTTTGAACCATATCTCTCCCTTATGCTTGATGATCAATTTTCGGGAGAAGAAACCGGCAACCAGCGGCAGGGCCACGTAAACAGCTACGGACAGGAGCAGTGCTTGCCAGGGTACAGGCAACTTGCCGACACCCAGGAGAAATCCACCCAGAACACCGTAAAGAAACAGCATGGTTAAAGAATTAATGGCCACCATCACCAGGGTCAGTCCGTCGTTGCCCCGGGCGAGATATCCCCAGACCAGGACCATGGCCGTACAGGGGGCGATGCCGAGGAGGATGGCACCGGCGAAATAGCTGCGCCACAGGGGCACCTGCAGCATCTTGACTCCGTCGGCCAGAACCACGGTACCGGCCCCGTGCTGGACCCCCACGGGCAGATCCAGGCCGAAGGGCATCTTGACCAGGTCCATGGCGTCGACCCCGATGAATCCCCGCAGCAGAACTCCCAGGAACAGCAGGGCAATGACGTACATGGTGAAGGGTTTGACGGCCCAGTTTATGAAGAGGGTCAAAAAGACGGGTTTACCGCTCTTGCCGGCTTTGATGACACGGGTGAAATCGATCTTGACCATGATGGGGTATATCATGAAGAAAAGGCATATGGCGATGGGAATGGACACCACCGGGGCACCATCAACGTTTATGGACATGGCGTCAAAGGTCTTGGCTACGGACGGGGCCAGCTTTCCCAGTAAAACTCCCCCGACGATGCAGAGCCCGACCCAGAGGGTCAGGTAGCGTTCGAAGGGGTTGGTCATTTTACGAGCGTTGACAGAACAGGTATCGGAACTCATTGATTATCCTCCAAAAATGTGGGCAGTTTTTCCACAAAGGCCCGGATTTGATCTCTGACCTGGCGGTAGCCATCCAATTGCTGTTCTTTGGAAGCTCCCTTCTCAGCCAGGGCGGCGGCCAGGGCCGGTGGATCCTGGAAGCCGGTATGGATGACCCGAATTTTGGCCGGGAAGAAGGGACAGGCTTCATGGGCATGGTCACAGACGGTGATGACATAGTCAAAAGCCGTCGCCTCGAGATCGTTGACGGTCTTGGATAGATGAGATGAAATGTCCACCCCCACCTCGCTCATCACCGCTACGGCATCGGGGTTGAGACCGTGACGGACCGTACCGGCGGAATGGACTTCGTACAGATGGTCGTGCAAATGCCGGGTCCAGCCCTCGGCCATCTGGCTGCGGCAGGAGTTGCCGGTGCAGAGAAATAGGATCCGTTTCCGGGTCCTTTGAGAAGTCATGGAGACACCTCTTTTGCTGTCTGACAGGAGTTCGTTTTACACTGAACCCGCTGATCCAGAGACTTCAGGTCGTGCTGGACAGTATCGTCTTTTTCCAGCTGTTTGAACCATTGAGCCATTGGCTCGATGGCGAAATGTTCCGGATTGAGACGATAGTGGATCCAACGGCCTTCCTTCCGGCTCTTTACCAGGCCGGAGGCCAGCAATACATCCATATGTCGGGATGTCGTGGCCGCCCGGATTCCCAGCATGTCCGAGATGTGGCAGGCGCAGAGTTCCCGGTGATGAAAAAGGACTGCAGCCACCCGCAAGCGGTTGGAGTCCGACAGGGCTCGACAGACCGAGCGAAGAGCCATAAATTCAATTTTTTTGTCTTCCATATTTAGCCAACCGGCTAAATATAGACCTTGAAAACCTTTTTGTCAAGCAGTGGCATACTCTACCCCAAAAGGGTTTGGCACCGAAAGCCTATGCGTCGCCGTCGGGGCGTTCTCCTCCGATGATGGACCAATGGGTGTGGACGATCCGCCATTGACCCGCCCGGCGCTGATAGACCTCGGTACAGTACCAGGGGAAGCGCGCCGTGACGGTATTGTCGGCGTCCAGACCCGACCAGAGGTACCGGTAGGTCAGCAGGGCTGCATCGCCCACAATATCGACTCGCGGACCGATATAATCGACCGCGTCGTTGCCTGCTCCTTGGCCGCGCATGCCGTTGTAGAATTTGGTGAGACTGGCGATTCCCGTGAGCCGTTCCGGAAGGATCGGATCGAAATAGGTGACCTGGGGTACGGAGAGGGTCAGGAACCCGTCGGGGTCGCCCCGGCGCCAGCGCTTCATGGCGGCTTTTTCCAGGGCCAGGATTTCATCGGCGTTGGCGGGAAGCCGGGTAGGCTTGACCGTGATCGGAAGGGGTAGTGTGATTTCGGCGGGCTGCCTGTGCCCGATATAGGACCAGTGCGAGTGGAGGATCTTCCAGACCCCGTCGCGGTGCATATAGACCTGGGTGGTGTTCCAGAAGGAGCTGCGCTTCATCTTCCCTTCACCCTCTCGGCGCAGCGAGTGGTAGTTGTAGCTGAGGACGGCCAGGTCGCCCAGCAGGGCCACCCGCGGGTTCACGAATTCGGAGGCGTCATACCGGACTTTTCCCACGATGGGAGTCAGGTATTCCCGGTAGGCTTTGGCTCCGATCACCGGGGCGGCGAGGGCCGGATCGACATAGATGACATTGTCGGTGCTGATCTCGAGCCAGCGCATCGGGTTGCCCTGACGCCACTGTTCCATGGCCTCGTTCTCCAGTCGGAAGATCGTGTTGGCCGGGGTGTCGGGACCATTCAGGTCGGGGGTGATGAGTTCATAGCCGGATGGCGGTCCGTTACCGGCAACCCTTGCCGGATACAGAGCGAATGCAGAAGCCACAAGCAGGAAAAGAATAAACTGGGTCATAAGTCACCTCCGGAAATGCAGATATGCTGACAGAAAAGTCAATGTCGGCCTTGAGTTGATGCTACGCCACGAAAAATGAAAATTCAAGTCAGAAGAGCCTGACGCCGAAAGCCCGGGGGGCTGAAGCTTGGGACTGGCGAGGGGAATGGTGCATTGAAGCCCCAGGACTGTCTCCATTGCCTGATAATGTGTTGTATACTTTTCCTTATAGTAAAAAATAGAAATCAAAAGTATGCTGCCTGGCAGCATATTGTCGGAGGTGTATATGAGACAACTGGCCGTTCTGCTCCTCTTTGCTCTGCCATTGACCGCTCTGTCTGCCAGAAAACCGGATGCACTCCCGGATGTGGCCCATCCCGTGTATATGAAGGTCTGGGATGGTCGGTTGTTTGTTGCGGAAAAGTCAAGTGTTCGGGTGTTTTCTCTTGGGGATCTGAGCCAGTTGGCCCATTTCGGCAAAGAAGGAGAGGGACCGGGTGAATTCAAGCTGGGACACGGAGCAACGGCCATAGTCATGGATGTCAATTCGAGTCATATTGTTGTCAACAGTGCGGTCCGAGTGGCTCTTTTTGATCATCAGGGTGTCTTTGAGCGGCAAATTAACGTGGGCCCCATGATGCATATGCTGCCCTTCGGCACGGGGTTTGTCTCTCAGGTTATGATCAAGGGGAACGGAGACGCTGCCAGCCAGTGGATTGCCCTCTTTGACTCTCAGGGAAAGCGGCTTCGAACGCTTTTCAATACGGATGTGCCCATGGGCATGGGCGTCGGTATGCAAGTCCCCCCGCATTTTTACGGTTATCGTGTTGCCGGGGGGCGGGTGTATGTCGCCACCGGCAGAAGCCAGCCTGAAGTCACCGTTTTTGATGCGCAGGGTGAATCGGTTGCCCAGATCAAACTGGAGGGGTTTCCCATAAAGCTGCCCGCAGAGTACAAGCGGAAGGTTGAAGACTTTTATCAGCGGGATGTGCGGTATAAAAATTACTGGGAATATCTGAAGAAGTTCATGATCTTTCCCGACAGCTTTCCACCGCTACGGGATATGCTGATTGACGGAGAACAGATATATCTGCTGACTTACGGAGAGAAACAGGGTAAGTACCCTTGGATATCGATCAATATGGACGGCAAGGAGAGAAGAGATCTGTCCCTTGTGGGCACCGAGATGTCGGTTTTGGAGTTGGTTCCCTATGACATTCACAAAGGGATCTACTACACCCTGGTCGCCGATGAAGAGGGAATCTGGCATCTTCTGGCCGAGCGCGTGGATTAACGGTTTTTTTACTTCCGTATGCACCGCTGGCCGGAGTTAAAAAAGAGCCTGGCGCCGAAAGCCCGTGAATACTTTGACAGAGGTCCGGGGGACATGGCATAATCATCGCTTCCATGATAAAGAAAACAGCACAGATCAGAAAGCAGCTCCTCCGCCGCCTATCCGAGCGGAAAGAACGAAGAAAGAGCCGGATCGTTCCCCCCAGAGATCCAAGGCAGATCGTCACCCCCACCGCTTTCCGCATCGATGAGGCCCTGATGGGACACCCGCTGGCCACGCCCTGGAAGCGCCTCCTGGCCATCGGCATCGATTCGGTATTCGGATACCTCTTCGCCGGGCTGGGTTCGGTTTCCGTTGCCCTGGCCTCCGGTTTTTTCGTGGCCTACCTTCCGGTTCGGAAACGACGCAGCAAGGGCATCCGAGTCGGTAAGACCCGCTTCCTTCTCTCCCTTTTCCTGGGACTGTCGACTCTGGGGCTGATGTTGCATGCGGTACATTTTGCCGGCGGTTTTTTCCCCGATGAAGAGGCGACGAAATCCGCCGCAGCTTCCACTGCGGAAATCCGGGATCTGGAACGGGTCGTCAGCGCCCTGGCCGCGGAACCCACCGCCGCCGATGCGGACAACCTGAAGCTGCAGGCCGAAAACCTTCGTCTCAGAGAACAGCTCGAGCAGTACCGGAACCGATCCATGTCGTTCAAAGACAGGATCATGGAAACCGCCGGGGATCTGGGGCTCTCCTTCGGCTGGTTCGGAGTCTACACCATCATCGCCCTGACCTACTGGAACGGATGGACTCCGGGCAAACGACTGCTGGGTATCCGAGTCGTCCGGCTCAATGGTCAGCCTCTGACTCTATGGAGCGCCTTCGAACGCTTCGGCGGCTATGCCGCCGGGACCTTCACCGGGCTGCTGGGCTTCCTGCAGATCTTCTGGGATTCCAACCGCCAGGGCATTCAGGACAAGATCGGCTCGACGGTGGTCATCGACGTCCGCAAAGCCCGGAGGTTACAGAGAGCCCGAAATCCGGTACCACCGACACCATCGGCATCCGTCGACGATCAAAGGTAAAGCGGTCGTCACGGATCTCGTGGAAGAATCTTTTCCGACATCATAAAAAGTGTATGATTCCGAAATGCGGTCCGTTGTTGATTTACTAATTTCATAGGTACGTCTCCGATTGCGATTGGTTAAGCCTTGCCCCGGCACAGTACGAATGGATGGTATCCGTGGCGTTCTTCATCAGCTTTTCCTCCTGTCATCACATTTTGAAGGCATTATATCCGTTACCTGTGACAGCATCCTGTCAGCATTATTTTTCCCCGCTTTTTTACCCTGGAAATCGGATTCTATGGAATGATCTTCTCTCGGTGGAGCTCCCATCGATCCTGTTCAACGTTCAGTCTCAGCTCGTAGAGAAGTCCCT
>CAYMND010000170.1:0-6336 GCA_964391685.1 uncultured Clostridia bacterium
AGACCGGTGCTGCCGGCCACGTAGTCGAAAACCTTGCAGATGCCGGTGCCGATGAACCCTTCATACTCCACGTTGTTCCCCAGCACCATGTTCTGGGCGGCCACGCGGCCTTCGAGGTTGGCGGCGTCTCCCATGGGCCAGGGCATCTTCTGGTGGGTGATCAGGTGGGTCACTTCGACGCAGTCTCCTCCGGCGTATATGTCGGGGTCCGATGTCTGCATGAAGGTGTTGACGGTGATGCCTCCGCTGGCTCCGGTTGCCAGGCCGGCTTCCTTGGCCAGACCGGAATTGGGCCTGACACCGATGGCCACGACCGCCAGATCGCAATCCAGTATGCGCCCGTCCGCCAGTTTCACCGCGGTCAGTTTACCGTCTTTACCCAGGAATTCCGCCACACCGCAGCCGGTGATGACTTCGCTGCCCTTGCAGCGGATGTGGTTTTCCACGTGTTTGGCCATTTCCCAGTCCAGAAAGGAGAGAACCTGGTCCAGCATTTCGACTACGGTGATCTGTACGCCGCCGAGCTGCAGGGCTTCACAGGTTTCGATGCCGATGAGTCCTCCACCCACGATGACGGCTTTCTTCAGTTTTCCCGATGCCAGCTGTTCTTTGAGGTATATGGCGTCTTCCATGCTCTGCAGCGTGGTCACCCCTTCCAGATCTTTCCCCGGCAGTTTCGGCACGATGGCGCTGGCGCCGGTGGCGATGAAGAGCTTGTCGTAGGACTGGCGGCTCTCGTCTCCGGTCACCAGGTTGCGCATATACACCGTTTTCTTTTCCCGGTCGATGGAAAGGACCTCCGTGGAGGTCAGGGCCTTGATGTTCTTGACGTCGGAGAAGAATTCCGGATTGCGCTGGGCTCCGGTGGGGGTGGCGATCAACTGATTGGGATCGTCAAACACCCCGCCGACGAAATAGGGAAAACCGCAGGAAGCCATGGACAGATACTTGCCCTTCTGGATCATGATGATTTCCGCTTCCGGGTCCATTCTGCGGATTTTGGCGGCTGTTTTCGGGCCCGCGGCGGATCCGCCGATTATTAAGTAGGTTTTTGACATTTTTCCTCCTTTCTTTCAGTAACAACTGTTGCAATGAATTTGATTCATAAAAAGTCTAGCACAAATCAGGAAAGACTGCGAATCAGTGATTGGTGATTAGGGATTTGGGATTAGGTGGGAAAAAGTGACCGGTAACCAGAGACCGGTGAATCGTAATCCGTGAACCGTGTCTTGACCTGATATATCTTGGTTGCGAAAATATGGTAAAGAGCATATGCTACCCCGTAAAGTGAGGATCGAGATGCCCGAAGAAGTAGATCAGATTAAAAAGTTAAAGAAAAGGATCAAAGATTTGGAACGGGCATTGTTAAATGCCCAGACAGACAAAGTCATCACAGAGTCCTATTTTGAGCTTCTGTGTGAGCAGAAAGGCATAACCGATGTAGCGGGTTATAAAAAAAAATCGCCAAACAGTTGTTGGAAGAAGTCGATTAAAGAGCCCGGATATATCGATAAGTCAGTTTTGCCTGCGAATCTTGATCAGTCGTCAGGGGTTCAAAACGTATGGCAACCTTATAAAAGAGAAGACGCTGACCCTGACTTGTCCTTTTAATGGGCGTCCCCCATGAGGACCGTTTTCCGCTCAACGCTCCCTTGAGCGCCAAGAATCAATTGCTGTCTTCATCTTGACAGCGGCTTGTCCTCCTGGACAAATATGTCTTGTGCCGCAAACTGGGCAGATGAACAGTGTGAACAGCAGGCAATAAACAACGACTATACCGATGTACCCCAGAAAATAGACGATGCCCTGCAGATACAGAAAGTACATTGGAAAGAGTATGATCCCGAAGAAACTCGCGTAAGCCAGTGTTAGAAAAGTATTGTATCGAGCCTTTGACCTTTTTGCGTTTTTCATTAGTCTGGCAATTTGACTGGAGGGAAGACAAAATCCTCCTACGCAAGGAGCAAACTTTCCAACATAAGGACATTGCCAATACACACAGACGTAGCTCATGAAAGATGCCACAAACACGAACAATGAGGCATATACTGCAAAAAACACAACGTTGATTTGCCAAAGAAACATAGCAATTGCAATGTACAAGGCAATCATCGGAATGGTAAGTGCCAAATATATGAGTTTTCGCTTGTATGGTACACATTCGTTTTTTTTCATTCTCTTATCATCATGCTATTTCTGTATCGCTGTCCAACGGTGAGCTCAGGGAACAGAAAAAGGGACTGTCCCCCGGAACTTTCCCCTGCTCTTTGTTGCGCATTTCCAGGGTCATCGTACCCTCATCTTTTTCATATTAGTCTCACTCTAAAATCTTATACGTTTCAAATTCACTTTTATCTGAAACGGAGTGAAAAAGGGGATGTCCCCCGGAGATTCGAAAATGTACCGTGAAAGAAAAAGTGGTGAAGTGGTGCACCGTCCCCCACGAGCGTTAATCCAGGCAGGTGATCGGCATGCGGATGATCCGCAGGTGTTCGTCTTCATCCTCTGTCGTTTCGTTGACCAAGGCATACAGGTGGCGGGCTGTAACCGCAAAACGGCTCAGGTTTGGTCTCGAGTCGTAAAATGAATACTCTCCGGAGTCGATGGTCAGTTTTTTCAACAGAATCCCTGTGGCGGAATACAGCAGGAAAACCAAAGGATTCTCGTTCTGAAAAGTTGTCGGGAACGGTGCCACCAGCAGGCGATTGCCGGGGAGGGGGAGGATGCCGGCGTACAAGGGAAAGTGGCTGTCGAAAAGGGTCGAAAAATCGAACGAGTTGAACGGCTTGAGGAAGGGATGGTCTGTTCTGTGTGAAAGCCGCATCCGTTCCTTGAGGTCATTGATGGTTTTGTTTTTTAACGATTCGATGTGTTTCCGGGTAACCGGTTCAGCGTGCAGCTCCATTTCGAGAGTTCCGATTCGATCACCGGATTCGTTGTAAAGTGACAAACGGGGACTATCGCTCTTTCCGATCCACAGTTCACCTTCCGGTGAAACGTCCATGATCAGTCTGGGATTGAAATGGCCCACCTTGGTGGAGACCGACGGGTTGTTTGACAGACGGATTTTGGATTTGTCGGTGGTATCAGTCCGGTACACTTCCTTTTCCAGTCCTGTGACGATGTTTTTCAGAAAGACATACTCCGTGTATCTGTCGAACGGTTCAGGCCGGGCGGATTGTTGAAATTTTTTATAGTTATAGGCGACGATATCTTTGCGAAGGCTGATGACCTTCCAGCACGGGTGTTCGGTCTTGATCTGACGGATGAAACGGCCCTGCAGGTCGAAAAGAGATATTTTTTGATCCAGTGGATAATTGGCTACGATCAAAAACCGATTGTCCAGAATGCCGCCGAGTTCCGGATAGTGGAGATCTCCAGGCCCCTGGCCAAGCTGGCCGAATCGGGATTCCTCTTTCCCGGATGAATCGAAACGGACAATCTGGTGTCGATCCAGATCGGCAAGAAACAGGGCTCCGTCGGGACTGACTACCAGGGGCGTGATCACTTCTTTCAAGGGCAGGTTGACCCAGTCCGTATCGTCGCCGAACGACGGGTCATTGCGTAATGTCAGCGATTGATTCGGAAGCAGGACATGCAGAACAAAAAAAAAAAGGAGAAGGAAGCACAGGTTTTTTTTAGACATGAATTTCTCCAGGCGTTTCGTTGGGGAATAGAAAAAGGGCCTGTCCCCCGGAACTTTTCCCTGCTCTTTGTTGTGCATTTCCAAGGTCATCGTTCCCTCATCTTTTTCATATCAGCCTCACTCTAAGTTCTTATACGTTTCAAATTCACTTTTATCTTAAACGGAGTGAAAAAGGGAATGTCCCCCGTAGATTCGAAAATGTACTGTGAAAGAAAAAGTAGTGAAGTGGTGCACCGTCCCCCACGGGACACGATCTTTCCGAATCCCAAATCCCGTTCTCCGCTCCCGACCTTGGACCTTCGACTTTTGACGATATCAAAATATCGAATTGTTGGGCCCCGCCCCCCCACAAGATTAAAACAAGACAATTTTTCTCTTGTGAATCTTCCACCTGTTTTCTGTTTCATCTTCTTCGATGGAATACAGTACATTTCCGCGGATATCGTACTTTCTGGTGTTCATGTCCGGCAGGATCGTTTTCCCGAGAATCCGGCCGGATCGATCCAGCACAATGAACTCCGCCCCTTCGGAGCGGCGCCGATATGTTTTCACGTAGATTCTGTCGCTGTCCACCTTGAAATCCTCGATGGCCGGGAAATGGTCCGGGGTGGGAAAAACGGTGTTTTTGTTGATTTGGCTGAGGTTGGTCTGATGGGAATGCAGCGTATCGAAAAACGCATCGATCAGTCTCTGTTCATCTTTTTCCGTCACCATCCGATTGCGGTACTCATGCTCTATTTTTCTGATTTCATTGCCCGAATCGTCGAGTACCCGGATCATGAAATTCTGATTCCCGAAGACGGTATAGATTTCATTTTCCCTGACGACGAATTTTTTCAGTGGAGAGATCAGGGGGTATTCTATTTTTCCGCTTTTGGACTCTTTCTTTTTTTCTTGAAACAGGCAATGGGTTTCATGCAAATCGGCATCGTTCAAAGTAATCGAAAAAAGCATCTCACCCTTGACGATCTTGTGAGAAGCAAGGATGAACTTGCCGTTGATGCAGTCAAAATCCCAGAGCAGGGTGTCGGTTTTAAACTGTTTGATCAAAGTGCCGGATTTCGAATAGATTTTCATATTGAACGGTTGACCGGCGATGAGGCCGTCATCGAGTGTCTTGATGATTGGGGTTATTCTGAATTCCTCCGGTCCTTCTCCCTTTCCCCCGGTTTTCCACAGTAGTTGCATGTTTTCGTTCGAAAAACAGAAGATCTGGTTCTGGTCGGAGATATAAAAAACAGAGTCCTGGACCAGGAAACAGAGGGGCTTACAGATTTCTTCCGGAAGAAGGCCGGTTTGGTCGATCTGTCCGGGAAGTGAAACGGTAAGAACGATGAAAAAAGAAATGAGCAGAGAAATTCCTTTTCTTTTCATTTTCGATGGTTTTTTGTTCTGGACGACAGGAAAGGTTGCGGTTTTTCCAATTTCATTCCAGTTTCGATTGTACAGATAATAGGAAAAAAAAACAGTACCCTGCGCCGTCTCAATCAATACAAGAAAGAAAAAAAATGTAAAAGCACCATCCCCCAAGAGTTTTCAACTGAAAAAATCGACTGTCCCCCGGAGGAGTCCGAAAAATGTATCGTTACCAAGTTATACCGTGAAAGAAAAAGTGGTGAAGTGGTGCACCGTCCCCCACGAGCTTATGAGAATCACGAAAACCCGAGTTCCGCTGCTCCGTGGAAAATGGAGTCGGGGCGGACTCGATTAGCCCATTTGAGAATATTTTAAGTAAGGGAAAAATGAAATTCAAGGGGGGAATGAAGATTTTTTGTATTTTATTTTGGTCGAAGGTCAACCGGCTTCGTTTACAGCTACGCCGGGTCAAGAAAGTCAAAGGTCGAAACGTCGAAGGTCAGGAAGAAAGTGACTGGTGACTAGTGACTGGTGACTGGTCAGGAAGAAAGTGACTGGTAAAGATAGAGATGAGATGATCGGCAACGAACTGATACGAACAAGGGTAGGGGTTTGATTCATCAAACCCTTTTTGCCAAGAGGTTTTTTTGTTTTTGAAACCCCGGACAAAACCTTGGGTTTTGTCTCTGGTTCGTTTTGGTTCGTTGCCAAAAAATCCCCGATTTGTCCAGTAATCCAGATCTTTTCTCTCTTCCCCCACCAATCCCGAATCCCTAATCCCTAGTTCCTAACCCCTAGTCCCGAATCCCGGATCTCTCGATCACCTGTTCCAGCTTCTCCAGTCTCTTGCTGTTTTTTACCTTGAGAACATTGTCCTCACCGGTCTGCACGTTTCCGTCTCGGATCCGTTTCAGGTTGTTCAGGTTGCGCCGCCAGCGCTGCAGCACCGCCTCATCCACCCGGTTGTTCCCTCCGGGAGTGAAGAGGCGCTGGGGGATGACCGCCTCGATGCCCCGATTTTTCAGCTCCCGCTGCAGGCCGGGGAGATGGTCGCTGCCGAAGACGAAGACGATGCGCCGGGCGGACCCGGCGGCGGCCAGACCGCGTTCCACGATGGTCCGGTTGCGGCGGTGCCAGGCCCCCTGGGCCAGCTCCACCGTCGGATTGCGGCCCACAATCTCCTCGAAGAACCGGTCGATGACCTCCAGGTTCTTTCGGCCGTTGAAGAAGTCGTAGGCCGAGGGCCGCTCCACCTTCCGCTCGGCTTCGCTTTGGGCCATCAGGCGCTTCATCTCCTCCTCCACCTCCCTGGGGAATTCCTTTTCCGCCTGCGC
>CAYMND010000171.1:0-6330 GCA_964391685.1 uncultured Clostridia bacterium
CATCGGAGACGACAACTATCTGATGGCCTACTGTCACGTGGCGCACGATTGCCAGATCGGCAATCATGTCTACCTGATCAACGGGGCGACTCTCGCCGGGCATGTGGAAGTGGAGGATTACGCGGTGATCGGTGCTTTCTCATCGGTTCACCAATTCGTACGCATCGGGCGCAACTGTTATATCGGCGGGTATACCATCGTTTTGCAGGATGTGCTGCCGTTTGCCAAGGTCGCTCAGAATCGCGGGGACTACAGCCTGTACGGCCCCAATTCCATCGGCATGATGCGCAACGGGTACGAACGGTCCTACATCAACAACGTGAAAGAGATCTACAGCCTTCTGTTTCATCAGGATCTCAACACCAGCCAGTCCATAGAGAAGATCGGCCAGCTTTTCCCGGATCTGGACGAAGCACGGCTGATCATCGAATTCATCGGCAGGACGAAGCGCGGCATCCTGAAGAATTTCGGCAATACTTGACAGGCGAGGCCCGCATGATACGCATCGGGATAATCGGTACCGGTTCCATGGGGCGGAACCATCTGCGGGTGGTTTCCGGACAGGAAGGAATGAAACTGACCGCCTTGGCGGATATTGACAGCAACGTTCACCAGGAGCTGTCGGAACGATATTCCTGCCCGGCCTACAGCGATTACCGGCAGCTGCTGGGGCATGTGGACGCGGTGATGGTGTCGGTACCCACGGAGAAGCATTTCGAAATCGCCTCCTTCTTTTTGGCCAACGGCTGTCATACTCTGGTGGAGAAACCCATCAGCATGACTCCCGATGAAGCGGACCGACTGATCGACCTGGCCCGGGAAAAGAACCGGATTCTGGCGGTAGGCCATCTGGAGCGGTTCAATCCGGCCGTGGAATACGCCGACAGCGTGGTGGAGAACCCCAGATACATCGAGGTCCAGCGATTGGGGCCCTTCTCTCACAGGTCCCTGGATATCGATGTGATCATGGACTTGATGATACACGATCTGGATATCATTTCGGTCTGGGATAAAAGCGGTCTGGCTGGAATTCACGCTTCGGGCATCCCGATCATTTCCGGCAAGATCGATATCGCCACCGTTCGACTGGAATTCAACTCCGGCCTGGTCGCCAATGTGACCGCAAGCCGGGTCTCTCAGGTGAAGACGCGAAAATTGCGGGTATTCCAGAAGAATCAATATATTTCTGTGGATTACGCCAAGAAGAGGATCAAACGGTACTACCTGAAAGGAATCGAGATCATCGAAGATATACCGGAGATTGTCGACCAGGAACCCCTGGCGAATATGTGGAGCCATTTCGGGCTGGCCATTCAGGGGAAATCTCATCGTATCGTCAGCGGGGAAGAGGCACGGGATGCTCTGGTGATGGCTCAGCGCATCGTCTCGGCCATCCGGACGATACAGTAAGGGTGTGGACGAACTGGACCGGTACGGTCGCCGCCTGATCGAAGAGGGGATCACCCCATCCCTGGTGCTGCTTGCGGCAAGGGGGGAACAGGTTGTCTTTGAGAAGGCGTTCAAGCGCGATGAAATATCGAATCTGGCCGTAGAAACATCAACCGATCCGATTTATGATCTGGCCTCTCTGAGCAAACCGGTGGTCACGGCCCTCGGTCTGCTTTTACTGATCGCAGACGGGGTGCTGGATCCATATCAGCCGGTAAACGACTTTTTCCCGTCTGCCTCTCCGGATTTGACAATGATCCATCTGGCCACGCACAGCAGCGGTATGCCCGATTGGTACCCGTATTATCTGTTTCCCGAGCCCTTTGACCGGCAGGTTGAAACGCACCTGAGCCGGGCACGCCCCGGATCGCAGGTGCTGTATTCCTGCCCGGGATACATGATCCTGAAACGGATATGGGAACAGCTGATTGCCCCTCTTTCGCTGAATGAATGGATCTGGAAGAGAATCTTTCTGCCCCTGGAACTGGACAGTACATTTCTCGGCGGTGACAGCCGTTTTATCGGTTCTCCGCGGGTCATGCCCACAGAGGCGGGGAATGTCTACGAGCTGCAACTGTCCATTCGAAGGGGATATACGCGACATTTCGGCAACTTCAACTGGTATGAGCCCATTTCCCCTGGTATGACCCACGATCGGAATGCCCGCTGGATGGGGGGATACGGCGGTAATGCCGGTCTGTTTTCCAGTGCGGGCGATCTGCTGGTTCTGCTGAACCAGTGCGATCCGGAAACGACATATTTGCTGGCGAACCATCGGGACTTGTGCGGATTGTTCTGGAAAAATTTCACTCCCTGGTCTCCGGCTCATCGAACCTTCGGGTTCAAACGGAACTCTTCCCTGAGCGCCGCCGCAGGAAGGAGTATGAGGCGAAAAGCCGTCGGTCATCACGGGTTCACCGGCACCAGCGCCTGGATGGAGCCGGAAGGGGGAGTACGTCTGATCGTTCTGACCAACCGCATACATCCCCGGGTGGATGAAAATCTCAACTTCAACCGCATCCGCCGCCGCCTGTTCCGACTGATGGTCAGGGAAACGGTCAGGAGATGAATTCCATGTCGTTCTAGGGAGAGAGCCGGAGATCCGGTTTCAACCCCAACTTTGAAACGGGATGCTGAATGTGCTATCTTTTCCATATGGATGCGGCACGGAATAAGAGTCTATATTCTTTGAAAAAAGGCTTTTTGTTGAGTTTATGTCTCTTTTTCTTCTGGGTTCTATCCGGTTGTGGTGATAGCGGACCCGATGAGCGGCGAGTCCATGGGGAGAAGGAAGTCTCTTTGCCGGATTCCGGTGAATTGAAAGGGGAGGAATCCATAGAAGAGTGGCTGTCTGTGGAGCTGTTTAACAAGGGGATGCTGTTGGAGTGCAACGACTCGGACCTTCTGCGAAGGATTTCTCCTTTGATCGAAGCTGGGTTGAAGACATACATTGATGCTTTTTTACACTGGGAGATCAGACGTCAGCTAGACCATCCAGCGGAAAACGCCGGCCGGAAGGAGGCGAAGCCCTACCTGGTGAGTTTTCAGAGGCTTTCTTCACCAGGTTCTCGACCCTTGCGGCTGGAGGTGGCGGTGGAATCGCAAAGCTTGGATCTGGAAGTATTGGATCCCCTGACAGTCGAAATTGCCGGGAATCGGACCATTCCGGAGAACACCGATTTCACACCCGTCTTGTCGGCCGTTTTGGAACTCATGTGTTCGGACATGCTGCGCAGTGGTTTGGATTACAATCAGATACGCCATGTTTATACCATCTACAAAAAAGCGGCGCAGGATTCCTGGGAACGCCGGGCGATAAAGAGAGGGATCGATAGCTACAGCCGTACGCCTCTGGAGAATCAATACCTGGAATTTTATATTGAATCCCTTTCCGGAGATGATGTGTATGCCTCCGTGGTGAAATACAAGGTCCCGGACTACCTGAAGACCAATCTGCAGAGAATGGTCTCCCTTCTGGCAAAAGGGGGGATGATGAAGAGCAGTCCCGCCGGTCTTTTTCTGCAGATTGTTTTCGATCGGGTCATCATAAAACTCGAAGACACGGAGTTTTCCAGAGTAATCCACGGACAATATAATCCCGGAACGGTGGAGGGCCGAATGATCATGGGCAACGAAGTGACCGGGGAGAGCCAGATTCTTTCCCAGGTGGGAAAGCAGAAACTGCCGGGTGCCGTTTCGAACAGTCGGTTGTCACCCCAGGAAGAGGCTTTCAGGGTCACCGAACGGATCATTTACGAGAAGATGCTTCGGGACTGGGTTCTTCAGTGTTTCGAAAATTCCCTTTCAAACGAAACCGTTCACCTGGTCCCGTTGCTGCTCGATATGTGTGACGGTCCGCTCTTGAACCGGGAGGAGAAGGAACGGATTGCCAGGCTGCTGCGTCGGGTGCAGAGGCTGGAGAAGGGCAATTCATACTTGATCCTGGGATTGAAAACCATCGGAATCAATAGAAAACATAAGATGTCTGAGGTGTACAACCTGATCGGGAAAGAAGCCGTCTCCATTTGGATGGACCTGTACCGGATATGGCCCGGCAATCGCGCTGAAGCGTTGTCAAGAATCATTAACATGAAGCGAAACGGCTCACTGGACACTTGGACCGGATTGAATCCGTTCTCCGAGGAAATCGCTGCCGGAGTCGTTGAAATGACGGGTTCATTGCGTCGAACCGCTGCGACCAAGGTTGAGTATCGCGATTCCGACTGGTTGAAAAAAGCGTTGCTTTTTCTTTATCTTTGCGACCATCGGGGTGACGAGGAGTATGTTCAAGCTGTCCGTTTTCTTCAGGATATCGGCTACGAGGCCAGTGATTCGGAGATCGGTAAACTGTACCATCGCACCTTGTCCGACCCGGATTGACGCGATTCAGTGGTATTTTTCGCACAAGCCCCCATAGTTTTCCTTGAAGAGGTTGTGTTTGACTTGAGGGTACAGCAGAAAAACACCGAAACAGTATTTGCTGAAGGATCGTGAAGAGATCAGCCTTTTTTTCATAATCCGTCTGAAAGGAGAGTGTAAAGTCGGTCTCTCCTGCTTGATTTCCGCCACAATGAAGTTTCCCGGATTGATGGAACAGCCGTGCGGATCATCGAAAAAACGGAGATCCATATCCAGCGTAAGCCTCTCGCTGGTGTTGTTGGAAATCAACGCGATGCGGGTGTAGCGGGTGCAGAGGGTGACGGATAGAGGCAGCAGGGGGGAATCGATGCAGTCCTGCAGCAGCGAGTAGTCGGTTTCAGTGATCGATCCGGATTCATACTGGTTGAAAGGAACAGAAAACCGGGATTTTATCGTCGTCTGATGATTGGTTTTCTGTTTGATTTCCAGAAAGCTGGTGATTGTGGTGGGGTAGTAGCGCATGCGGATCTTGAAGCGATTGAGTTTGCCACGCTGATGATCGTTGTACAGTGAGAAATCCGCATCATCGAAATAAATGGTTTCGTATCGCTGAATGATTCGGTTCTGATAACAGGTGAGCTGGTAATGGGGACAGAGGGAAAGCAGCAGGTCCGGCAGGTACGATCTGGGTAGAATATATTTGGTGTCGTAACGGCGCATGGACAGGTGGTCCGCCTGCTGTGCCGGCACGATGGTGAAGGGATAGAGAAGATCCGGCGGAAATGGAACCCAAGTGTCGGGATTGTATATCCTTTGATGCGGTGATGCGCATGAAATCGGATCCGGCTCACGGTTAATGGTTTCTTTCTGAATCATTTTTTTGGTTTACTGTACCCGGAAGGTATAGACATCGTGCTCGGCTCCGGCGGGATCGAAGGTCTTCGTTTTCGCGCTGTCCGAAGCGACGGCTTCAATATAGAAGCGGATCCGGCTTCCCGAGTTCTGTGCCTTGATGATGCAGCCGTAGATGCCGTCACCGGCCGAACCGTCTCCGTGGGCACCGTCGTCGTACATGGGTTGGGTTGAAAAATTTCCCACAACCCCCGTAGCGGCATGGATTATGACTGAGTCGACCGAGCCGGGTTCACCGATGGTCGTGCATACCGTGATGGTTTGGGAACTGGTCGGAGTCGCCCATTTCGTTCCCTCCACGGCCCAGGTTGTGTCGTTTACAGTCAGTCCGGTGACATTGACTTCACTGTTGGACATAAGATAATTGTAACGCGATTGAACGATATTTTTCAACGTTGACAGGGCGCTGGTGTATTCCGAGTAGGTCATCATCTTCTTGGGGTCCGCCTGAATGTAGCTGTCGATTCTGGCGGCGGTGTCGTCGATCAGATCGTTCATGGTCTCCGGATTGAAGCGCTCCGAAAGAATCGTCCGGTAATGAGCCAGATAGCGCTGGCGGTACTCGGGAACGTTGAGCAGTTTGTAGAGTAACGGGTAAGTGGAACTGTTGGCATGATAGAAGGGACTCCAGGATGCGTACCTGGATTCCAGGCAGCTGTTGCCGTCGTATTCGAAAGGTACGATACGTCCCGTTTCCACTTCCCAGTAGATGTAGTAGTCGGTGCCGCCTTTGGATATATAGCTGTCCTCATCGGTGAAGATGTTTTCACAGGCCAGGAACCAGAGGCATTTATCGATATCCAGTACCGAAGCGACATCGGTGTAGGAAGAGCTGGTGGTATTGTTGAGCTGTTTACAGGTAGTTACCAGATCGGACCAGGGATCCTCTTTGTTGGCCTTCTTCAGGGTATAGTAGGGTTCGTAGCTGGATGAGCTGTCACCCAGATAGTTCAGCGAGGAGGTGCCGGCTCCGAAACCGCCCCCTCTCATGCCGGAGCTGGGCTCCGCTCGCCAGCGCGTTCCGTCGTTGGACAGGAACCATTCCTTGAGAAAATCTCCGTCAATCTGCTGGGAATTGATGTAGATTCCCCAGTATTCACCATTGATGTA
>CAYMND010000172.1:0-6308 GCA_964391685.1 uncultured Clostridia bacterium
TGGCCAAAATGCAACACTTCATCCCGGAAAATAAAACGCCCCACCTGGAGCCTTCCCTGCTGTGAATTGTTTGCCGAGACACGTGATAGTTCGGCACGCCGCCCGCTGCCGATGTCCATCAGGTCGTACCCGATGCGCTCCCCTTCGATAACAATGGAGGGAGACAATATTCCTCCCGGACGAATCCCCCATTTGAACAGTTCGGCGATCAGGCCGCCCAGGATACCCGACTTTCCTCCGCCCACCTGCCCGGTCAGCAACAGAACTCTCCGACGTCCGGCCTGACGCAGCGTCAGACGCTTGAGCCAGAAATCGGCCTGGGCCACCAGCTGATGGAACACGGTTACCGGACGGCGAAAGGTTTCCTTCAATCTCGGAAGATTGGCGATTACCCAGGGCAGAGTTTCCACCGCCGCTTCCAAAGCCGCCGGTAGCGGGCTGAACTTTCCCCGAACGAAAAAACGACCCAGTTGCGGAGAACGCAGCTCGGTACCCAAAGCAGAAAAACCGATCAACAGCAAGGCCGCCCTGAAATTCATGGCCAGTCCGGTCCCCAGCCCCGGCAGCAACCCGCTCCATCCGTTTTTGATGGAGCCGAGAAGTGCCCCGGACAAGACAGTGATCAGCAGGAACCAGATCCAGAAATGCATGCGCAGCAGAGGGCGTACCGCGTTCCGGTACCGCCGAATCCACACCGATATAGCCAACAGACCGGTGGGCAGCCAGACGGTCCAGGGTGTAAAACCGGTCAGGACCAGTATCAGAACCAGCAGAAAAAGGTTCAGGAAAAGCCAGGGGAGAGAACAAGAAATTTCCCGGACTTTTCCGCTACGGATGGCCAGCACCTGATCGGTGCTGAGGCTGCTCATGCCCAGCGGTTCCCGAGCCGCTCTTCTTCCGATGTTGATTCCCAGAAAACCGGCCACCAGTCCGATGAACAATTGAATCGCCAGCATGAGAACCATCGGCAGCCAGTTTCTTCCTACAGGCATTCCCAGGTTCTTCTGGGCCCAGGACACCATGGCCAGATAGATGTCTACCGCTCCCGAACCGTAGGACATCAGGGTGTTGACCAGAAACTGGACTATATTCCAGCTCATGGCCAACACGGCTCCCAGCAGGTAAGCAAGGGCATTCTTTCCCATGATTCGGACGACGATCTCCATTATCAGCGCCTGGCTGCTGATGGCCACCAGGGGTCCGAATATGACGGCGGTGGGCGCCAGGGCTTTCATCAGCGCACAGACCAGACCGGCTCTCCAGAAGAGCCCCTTCACCGGCCATAAATGGCCGACGGCGACCATCAGGATGATGCCCACGGCAGCCATGATGTTTCCGGCCATGGGGATGCGCAGGTTGTGCAGAAAACCACCCAGCACGATCTCGGACGACGCCCACAGGCAGCCCAGGGCGGCAGCCCTGAGCCAGGTGTCGTCAAGCTTTTTTCTGCAGGAGTGGATGGTTTGATTTTCCATTGATGATACAGATCTTTTCGGCACAATCTCCGTAAAGGTGGCACCCTGCACCGCCTTCGGCAATGATATTGAACATTCTGTCGGCGTCGAAAACACGGATGGTGCCGATCAGATGGATCCCCTTGCTGAACAGAAGATCCGGAAACAAGCCCGCCGAAGGCCCGGCAATGGCAATAAAGGTCTGCGACCCGGTAAAGGACAGCAGAGCATCCAGTGTCCGGTTCACCATGGTGGACCCGGTCAGCAGGACTCCATCGACGAAAGGCAGGATATCACCTGCCTGTTTCGCCGGTACATACAGATGTTTATGGCCTTCGGGGAAAACATCCGGATCCAGCTCCAGAACCCGCAGACGACAGGGCATGGGCGACAGTTTTTCCATGTAGGATTGAAACGCCCCGACAAGGACAATTTCCTTGCCTTTCGAGGTGTCGAGCCATTCGACCGGATCCCGCCCACTGATCACCGGGTGTCCGGATTCGGCGAGAACCCGGCTGGAGCAGGCGTTGAGTACGGCCAGTTTGAGGTACCCCGGCACCGATCTCTCATCTTCACAGGTCAGAATATCCAATATTCTCTGTCCCCGAAGCCGGCCCGGTGCAAAAGGGTTCTTTCGCCATTCCGCCTTGCTGATGCTGGGAAAACCGCTCTTGATCTCAGTACGGGCCATACCGCAGCCGCCGCCTGTCAGCTGAACAGCGGTGAAGTGTATCCCTGTTATCAGCTTTTCGATGCGATCTTTCTCAAATCGCCTACCAAACGTTTTCAGGTACTGTATCGCTTCACGAAAAATCATGATGATCCGCTTCAGATCGGCAGGTCCAGTCTCCAGTGGGGCAGATTCGGAGTCTTGTGGTATACCCCCAGGATTTCGGCCGCGATGGACACGGCAATCTCTTCCGCAGAATCACCGCCGATTTTCAAGCCGATGGGTGTATAGATATTATCCTGAAAGCTCAAACCGTTTTCGGCCATCCGCTTTAATACAAGAAGCACTTTCCGCTTGGAACCGATCATCCCGATATAGGGCAGAGTCTCCTTTCGGGCGGCCAGGGCGTTGACGATCTCCTCGTCGTGGGCGTGCCCGTGGGTGACGATGACGGCATAGGCAAAGGAGGGAAGGTCTGAGATTCTCTCCAGATAATTCCCGGTCAGAAGAGTGGTTCCACTGGGAAACCGTTCTGGTACAGCGAATCCCTCACGGTTGTCCACCACCGTCAGTCTAAATCCGAAAGAGGAGACGATGGGAGCCAGGGCCCGGGCGATATGACCGGCGCCGAAGATCCAGATGGGCGGTTTCTGAAAACAGGGTTCGAGAAAAACCGAGGCCTTTCCACCGCAATCCATTTCCAGCTGCGATAAGTTGTAACGAAAAAGCCGGGCTTGCGTTCTTTCTTTCAACATCGACCGGGCCTGCTCGATAACCTCTTGTTCCAGGGCACCACCGCCGACAGTCCCCTCGATACCGTCATCGAACACCAGCATGCGAAATCCCACATGCCCGGGCGCCGAGCCTTCGGTATCGACGATGGTGGCGATGACAAACTCCTTCGACGAAGCAGCGGCCCTGACCAGCTTCTCGATCTGTTTCATGACATTCTCCTTTTCTCATCCAATTTCCCCCGGGAGGAAGATCGGCTGAAAATCCTTTGCTGATGGAGATTTTAAAGGAAATTTCGGTCTAAAACAAGCTGAACGGATTGATCCCCGATCGGGATTTCAGATATATGTCGACTATAATCAAGTATTATCGGCCACCTGCAGCTTCATGAGCATCGTTCATGTTCCGCATGAAAATTATGAGGCAGAAACGAGCAAGATGCTCGGATTATCGGTTCTGCAGATGAACGAATCAGTCATACCATTCCTTCTTTATTCAGCCTGCCCAGATACTCCGAATACTCCTGCGGCGTATTGATATTGGTCAGCATAGATTCATCGCCGATTTCAATGTAGCCCTGGCGACACAGGGGGTAGATCCGGTCGATCTTGGTAACCCCCTCGTCCAGACAGAAACGGATCAACGGCAGGAGGCGACGCTTGTAAACGGCGAAAAGCGGCTCGTGCCGGCCGTCCGGATGACGGGGAACGAGGATGTCATATTCACCGGCCCGTTCCAGCATACGCTTCAGAAAAGTCTTGTCAAATTCCGGAATATCACAGGCTGTCACGAAATTGCATTCGGTGTCTGAAGCCTCGAGCCCGCTGCAGATGCCCATGAGCGGACCGATCCCCGGTTTCTCATCGGCCACGCAAAAGACCGAGGCATCCATAACCACGCCGGGTCGGGCACCGACCACAATGATCCGGTCAAACAGTTCCTTCAACAGGTCCAGCAGACAGTCGATCAGTGTTTTCTCTCCCAGGGGAAGGCTGGCCTTGTCCCGGCCCATACGTCGACTTTTTCCACCCGCCAGAACGATCGCGTTCACCCCCTTCACCCCCATCATCTGCCCATTTGCTGTAGCCGTTGTTCTACAGCCGGATCAAACCGCGGGTCAGCATCATTCCGGCAATCACCAGCAGAAACCCCAGTACATTGTTGATCGCCACATGAACCATGGCCTGTGTGTAGGCCCCTATACGCACTGCATTGACCGTCTCGAAAGCAAAGGCGGAAAAGGTGGTCAATCCCCCGAGAAATCCGGTGATTACGAACAGCCGGATTTCCGGACTGAACCAACTGCTTCTTTCCACTAGTCCGAAAGAGATACCGATAAACAGGCAGCCGAGCAGGTTCACCAGCAGGGTACCGGCCGGATAACCGGCACCCCAGATGCGCTGGGAAACATGACTGACAAGGTAGCGCGAAGCCGCGCCCAGGCCGCCGCCCGCCATGACCACGAATATCTTGAGCATGTTCACCAAAAAAAAGCCCCTCACGAAACGGTTTCCGTGAGGGGCGAAAACAGATTTTAGACGCTATCGTATCACACACTCAATGATGGTGTCCACCACCGTGCTTGTGGGTGGTGGCCCGAAGAGCCTCTCCCTTGAGCTGGCTACGCTCCCAGTAGGAAGTGTGCAGCAGCTTGTGGCAGAGTTCCGAACCGGGTTTACCCAGGAACTTGGCGTATATGCCCGTCTTGGGATCCATGATCATCGGGTTTTCATGGGACTGACGCTTGGCCAGGCCGCTGTCTTCCCGGTACAGTCCCAGTCCCCTGCGGGCCCGGCTGGCCAGATCGCTGCCGTAGGGCTGACCGCCGCCACCGGCGCAACCGCCGGGGCAGGCCATAATCTCGATGAAGGCGTACTCACTCTTACCGGTCTCCTTGATCTGCCGACGTACCTTGTCCAACAGAGCCCGGGCGTTGCCCAGACCATGGGCCACGGCCACCTTGACCTTCAATTCTCCCAGATCCTTGCTGGGAATGGTCAGATCGGCTTCTTTGATGCCTTCCATGCCGCGGACGATTTCCACATTGAGATTGTCAAGATTCTTGCCTGCCAGCAAGGCGTAAACCGAACGGATGGCGGCTTCCATGACACCGCCGGTTGCACCGAAGATGGTGGCCGCTCCGGTATATTCTCCCATTAATTGGCCGGCATCGGCTTCCGGAACAGTTTTGAAATCAATTCCCGCTTCCTTGATCATGCGCACCAGTTCCCGGGTAGTCAGGACATAATCCACGTCCTGGTACCCGGAGTCACGCATTTCCGGTCGTCGGGCCTCGAACTTCTTGGCCGTGCAGGGCATGACCGATACGCTGACGATCTTGGTGGGGTCTATGTTGTACTCCTTGGCGAAATAGGTTTTCACCAGGGCGCCGAACATCTGCTGCGGCGATTTGCAGGTAGATGTATTCTCGGAGAAGTCCGGGAAATAGGTTTCCATGAACTTGATCCATCCCGGAGAACAGGAGGTGATCAAAGGCAGGGTTCCTCCCTGGACGACGCGGTTGATGAATTCGGTCCCCTCTTCGAGAATGGTCAGGTCGGCACTGAAGTTGGTGTCGAATACGTAGTCGAAACCGATCTTGCGCAAAGCGGCGTACATCTTGCCCGGTGTGGCCAGCCCCTGTTCCATGCCGAATTCCTCGGCCAGAGAAACCCGGATGGCCGGAGCTTCCTGGACGACGACGATCTTTTCGGGATCCTGGATGGCCGCCCAGACCTCGTCGATCTCGGAGCGTTCCCGCAGAGCTCCAGTGGGGCAATAAACAGTACACTGGCCGCAGTTGACACAGGGGCTGTTGCCCAGACCCTCTTTGAAGAAGGTATTGACGTTGACATCGAATCCCCGATCGGCGAAGTTGATGGCGAATACGGTCTGGACTTCGTTGCAGACGGTTATGCAGCGGCCGCAGGCGATGCACTTCGTGGGATCGCGTACGATGGAGACGCTGCTTTCGTCCTGGGGTGTCTCGTCAAAGACCGAAGGGTACTTCTCCATATCGGCCCCCATGTTGTTGGCCAGCGACTGCAATTCACACTTGTTGTTGGCCACACAGGTGGGACAGGTGACGTGGTGGTTGGCCAGGATCAGTTCCAACAGTTCCTTGCGCATGGCACGCAGTTTCCTGGAATTGGTATGTACCTTCATATCCCGTTCAACCGGAGTGCAGCAGGACCGTTTCGGAACCGGCGATCCTTCGATCTCGACCACGCAGATGCCGCATGCGGCCGTCGCTTTGAGATCGTGGTGGTAACACAGAGTGGGAATGGAGATATCCAGCTTCTTGGCGGCATCCAGAATGGTGCTGCCCGCCGGCACGGACGTCGTCTTGCCGTCTATGGTTATTGTCAGCATGGACATTGCGGACCTCCTTGGATCCTTATTGCTTGATGATGGAGTCGAACTTGCACTTGTCGTAGCAGGCGCCGCACTTG
>CAYMND010000173.1:0-6299 GCA_964391685.1 uncultured Clostridia bacterium
ATCTGGCGACACCCTGTATGGGATCGGAATGCCCCCTGAATTATCACCTCGGCCAGATCCGCAAGGCGGCGGAACGATCGACTGAATTAACTCGTCAACTGCTCGCTTATGCCCGAAAACAACCAGTGCTGCCGAAGGTGCTCGATTTGAACGGGACCATTAAAGGCATGCTGTTGCTGCTGAAACGAATAATCGGTGAAAATATCGAAGTGGTGTGGCTTCCCAGCCGGAACCTGATGCCGGTCAAGATCGATCCATCCCAGATTGATCAGATTCTGACCAATCTTTGCGTTAACGCCCGGGACGCTATCTCTGCAAATGGGAAAATCGTCATAGAAACGGAGAACAATACGCTGGATGAGGATTATTGTTCATATCACGATGGATTTGTTCCGGGGAAGTATGTCTCTCTGACTGTGAGTGACAATGGTTGCGGGATGGATAAAAGTGTGATGAATCATTTGTTCGAACCTTTTTTTACCACCAAGGAACCGGGAAAGGGGACCGGGCTGGGACTGGCGACGGTTTACGGGATTGTCAAGCAGAATAAAGGATTTGTCAATGTTTACAGTGAAGTCGGTATCGGGACCATTGTCCGAATCTATTTGCCTTGTTCTACAGAAGAATCGGGTCGGATATATCGGGAAAAACCGATGGAAAAAGTTATGAGGGGAACTGAAAACATCCTGCTGGTCGAAGATGAACCTTTAAATTTAAATGTTGTTACGACAATGCTGGACCATCTTGGATACAATGTTTTGGCAGCAAAAACGCCTGATGAGGCACTGAAAATGGTACAGGAACATTCTTGTGTTTTCCATCTGCTGGTCAGTGATATGATCATGCCCGGGATGAGTGGTGCTGATCTCTCGAAGAAACTGGAATCTTTATGTCCTGGTATGAAAAGCCTTTTCATCTCCGGGTATACTGTGAACTCGATGGTTCATCAAGGAGTTTTTCCCAATGACGTACATTTTATGCAGAAGCCTTTTTCTTTGCAGCATCTGGCTGCCAAAGTGCGTGCTGTTCTGGATGATGGGAAAAGCGTCTCATAAGAAACAGTTCAACATTATTTTAAAGGAGCGTCCCCGAAGGAGGCATCAGCCGGCTCAAAATGTCGGCAGTCTTTTTTTCCTGTTGTAAAAGAAGGTCGATTCGCCCCAAGTCGTTGCAGCGCATCCGGCTTTCACGCAAACCATTGTAAATACGATTGAATATCGCGAAGTTGTCGTTTTCTTTCAGGGCTTCAAAGAAACGGATTTCTCCCTGATCCGGTTGGTTGTCCAGCAGGCGGGCCAACTCGGGATCCCGGGGTTCGATGCGGATCGCCCGATTCCAGGTGACGCCGTTTCTCCGGACGGCCCCGGTAAAGCGAACGCGGGAAAACATCTCCGGGTTACGTTCCAGCAGATACCATAGCGGAGTGTCCGGGTACGGAACCAGAAAGGGGGCGTGTGCCAGCAGACCGAAACGGGGGTAGCGTTTCCTCAGGTCTTGAATGAAACTCACCTCGCTGATGAATTCCGGCCAGTCGCTTTCCTGATCGCTGCTGATCCAATAGTGGTAATGGCGAATCTTTCTTTGTTCGAAATCCTCAAGAAGATGTAGAAACAGATCGGTTGACGGCATTGTTTTGCCGATTCGTCGGCTTCGTTCCGGGAGGAAGGCGTCGGTCCCCAACCACAGCAGGGGAAGGTCCACATAGAGTCCGGGATCGGCTACCAGGTCAAGCAGATCGGTGTTGATTCTCTGACGGTGATCGAAGAAGGAGGCGACTGATGTCTGAAGTCCCCAGAGACGAAATCCGTTCCTGCGGCATACGGACAGGACTGATTCGGTGTAATCCGGGCTGATGAGCAGGTCGTCGTCATTGATGTTGATGCTCTTGGCCCGGGGAGGAACCGGTTTCAGCCGTTCGATGCGTTTCCGGGCCTGTTCGAGCTGCTTGTCCAATGCTTCCGGACTCAGGCGGCGTGGATTTCGACCCTGAACATGGCAGCAGAAGATGCAGCTGCGGGGACAGCCACGGCTGATGTTGAGTTCCAGTCCCTCAGTGAGCTCGTCGTCTTCGAGCAGGTTATAGTTTATTTCGATGTTTTCCAGCTTCTGCGGGCGGTTTATCCGGTCTTTTGCCAGGTTGAAGATTCCATCTTGGCTTTTATGATACATGCCGACGACCGAAGGCGGTTGACTTCCGGGAGAATTGATCCATTCCAGCACTTGCGGCAAGGCTTCTTCCGCTTCCCCACGGAGAAGAAGGTCGATTTCCGGGAACAGCTGAAGACAAGTCTCCGGCAGGCGGCTGGCCATGGGACCGCCTGCCATCAGCAATCCTTCGTGATCCAGCCTGATGGCTTCGATGAGGGTTTGATAATCGTCGACGAGATCCTCGAACAGGGTCAACCCGATGGCGTCGAAACCGGTGAAAGCGCCCTCAGAACGAACGAAAGGCAGTGGGACCAGACGACGTTGGGTCGAAAAGCCTTGCTTCTCCAGGCCTGAGGCCAGAAGCAGGGCTGCCGGGGAGAATCGGATGCTCTGCCAGCGGGGGTCATTTTTCCGGTACGGTGTCAGCAGGAGTACGCGGGAGATTGTCTGTTTGTTCATGGGTGGTTATTATACACCAGGGGTAAAGAGAGACACAGAGAACTGTGTGTGATATTATTTGACATAATGGTTTCGGAGGGGTATGATTGAACACAGACGGGCACAGATGAAGAAAATGAGGGGGAAGGGGCATGGAAGAGGACATTATCGGAAAACATGGAGGGTACAAAAGACTGATGTGTTTTCAACTGGCACGACTTGTATATGACCTGACTGTGCATTTTTGTAGTTGTTATAGACAAGCGAAGCCGGACCCATGACCAGATGGTTCAGGCGGCGCGATCGGGAGTACAGAATATCGCTGAAGGATCGGCGGCAAGTGGTACTTCGAAAAAACTGAAATCAAACTGACCCAGGTGGCCCGGGCCAGCCTGGAGGAATTGAAGTTGGATTACGAGGACTTTCTGAGACAGCGGAACCTGCCTCGGCTGGACCCGGAGCATCCGGTTCTGATGAGATTCAAGAGGAAAAGGTCCGTGTCTTTCTCTTCTTCAACACTGGCCGCGAATGCCGCTCTTTCACTGTTGAATCTGACTGGTTATCTGCTGGATCACCAGGTGGAAAGTCAAGCGGCAGATTTCAAAAAGCGGGGTGGTTTTACCGAGCGGTTGTACAGAATCAGGATGAAACGCAGAGGAAAAAGCTCTTGATCCCTGATTACGGTTTTTTTGTTTTTTGCAGCAGGTCTGCCAATGCCCCTAGGTCGGCTTTACTGCTGGAAAGGTTGGCCTCAACAGTTTTTTCCCGGATTTCGAGATAGACTTCCTTGCGGAAGACGGACTGATTCTTTGGGGCTTTGATTCCGATTTCCACCGAGTTCTTGTTGATGCGCAGAATCTGCAGCTCGATGGAGTTGCCGATCATGATGCTCTGGTTGGTCTTCCGGGTCAGCACGAGCATGTCAGCGCGGCTCTCCCTGAGGCGCTTTGTACTGCTGCATGATTCCGGATTTGATCAGCGGGTCGCTGACGGTGTAATTGTCAGAAATCAGCAGAACCTGCCGTGCTTTTTTATCCTTGATGTTGACCAGCAGGGGGGCTTTGAGGTTGACGGTGATCTGTTCCGGTATCGGCGAGAAGACGACGATGGCCAGGGCCATGAAATCCTGGGTGGACTGGACCCCGATGGATTCGAGATCATCGCTGAGCAGCTCCATGGAATACTGGGGGTCCACCAGGAACGGATTGATGACGATCAGGGTGAAGCTGGGATCATCGACGGATTGAAGATGGCCGAAAGGGGCGAAATCGTTCTCTTCGAGAAGCAGGAAATTCTGCATGTTTTCCAGGCCGATCAGGCCGTGCTTGAAATGAATTACGTTGTCCGGGCTGTATTCGATTTCTCCCAGTTTTGCGGATACCAGTTTCATACTCTGCTCCTTGCTCGAATTCTTATATTCTATATTATGATATTGCATGGCTTGGTTTGACAACGATATCACCCCAGATAGTTCAACAGCGATATCTGATTGATGCGGGCTCCCACCTGCAGGTTGGCAGAGAGACCGACTTCTTCCTTGGTCAGATTGGACAATGCTTCAGCCATGTTCGCGTCTTCCAGGCTGGACACCTGCTCCAGAAGGGCGGTGCGGTATCCGGTCAAGATCCCCTTGGTGTCATCCATATGCGAGCTGAAATTTCCAATCCGTCCAAGACCGGCGCCGATCTGATCGATCAGATCGTTCATGGAACCTGTCTCGGCGGTAATGACGGCTGTGTCGTTGGCCAGCAGGGCGTCGCGCAGGTTGGCCAGTCTGGCGAAAATATCGTGCGGCGGAGCGGCCATTCCGTTGGCACCGAAGACTTCCGATCCGGGAAGGTTCGTCTGAATCTGGACAGAAAAATTGGCCTGAATTTCGATGGTGTCGTTGTTGCCCTGGTAAAGAATGGTGTCGGGGTCGGCTTCCGCCGGATCCTTGATATAAGGCATGGTGTCGGTGCTGCTTCCTGAAAAGACATATACCCCCATTATCTGGGTGTTGGCGATATCCAGAATGGAATCGCGGATGAGGTCAATCTGTTCGGCAATTGTAGCCCGGGCGGCGGCATCGTTGACTTCGGTTGCTCCTTCCTCGGCCAAGGTGATGACCCGATAGAGGTTGGTGGTGACTGCGTTGAGTGCGCTTTCCGCGGTATTGAGGAATTTGCTGCCACTGTCTATGTTGCGGCTGAACTGATCGATCTGGGCAATTTTTGATCGCAGATCGAGGGCGTGAGCGGCGTTGGCCGGATCGTCGGAGAGATTGTTGATCTTTTTCCCGGAACTGGATTCGGTGACGGCTTTATTGTAACGGGCCTTGGTGCTGGCCAGGTTGACCAGGAAATTGCGGTACATGGTGGCTTCGACGGTTCTCATCTCAATACCTCCCGATTTGGATCAAAATGTCAGTCAATTCACTGATCTGGGCTACAAACTGAGCGATGGCCTGATACGATTTTTCAAAGCGCATCAGATCAGCGGTCTCTTCATCCAGTGAAACGGCGGAAGTTACGTCTCGTTTGTTCTCCAGAAATGTGAGCATCGACTGGTTGGCTTCCAGTTCGCTCTGGGCCGTGGCCGAATGATTGCCGATGGTCGACAGGGTGCGGTGAAAATATTCGTGAAGGGTTCCGTAGTCACCGATGCCGTCACGGTCGGAATCGACGGTGTTGTTCTGTTCCATGAGGTCGGCTATGGCCAAGGCGATTTCGTTGTTACCGACGGCTCCGGACGCCGGTGGACCGGCATCGACCTCGCCGGAGGCGGCAATCAGAGTGGGATCGTCCACCAGGTCGGGGTTGATGCTGAGCAAGGATGCCGCTCCTTCGACATTGATGTATTCCCATGCTGAAGGCAATGCCGCCGGAGGGTCCGGATTGAATGCGCTGTCGATGGTGACTTCGTTGGCGGCGGTAACGGCGGTGATGCGTCGGGTCTGACCTCCGATGGTAATGACGTCCCCGGCTTGGAGGGTGGTATCGATGGCTGCCGAAAAGGTGATTGTTGTCCCGGTGATGGCGGTCATCTGGCCGGCACCGGCGCTCATGTCGAAGAAATTCTGGCCGGTGGTCACCGTATCCAAGGCGAAACCGGTCTGATGGAGTGAATTGACGTTAAACACCAGGCCGGCGGCCAGATTGTCCAGCTCGTCTCTGTACAGTGGAATGTTGTCGTCCCTCATGACCAGGAGGGCATCGAGCTGACCGCTGCGGATATTGGTCGTGATGTCGAGGGCCGGACCTCCATACTGTTCGATATAGACATCATAGTAATTGCTGTTGCTCGGGTCTCTGACCACGCTTAATTCGTTGTAGAGGTGATCGGTGACCAGCGGACGTCCGGAGACGTCAATGGTGATCGAGTCGGTGGATTCGTTGGTGTAGACGGATATCCCCACCATACTGGAAAGGGATTTGACTGCCTGGTCGCGCCGGTCGAGCAGGTCGTATGCCGGTTGGCCCGTACCGTTGGCATAGGCGATTTTCTGGTTCAGTCCGGCAATTTCCTCTGCCAGAGAGTTGATTTCGTCCACTACGTCGGAGATCTGATTGTTGCACGTTTCCTGCTGATCGATCAGGCTCTGGTAACTGTTGGCCATGTTTTGGGCGATGGACCGGGCGCTGTTGATCAGGCTGCGGCGGCTGGTGATGTCGGTGGGATTGTTGCTGACATCGGCCCAGCTGTTGAAGAAAGTGCTGAGCTGGTCCGATAAC
>CAYMND010000174.1:0-6291 GCA_964391685.1 uncultured Clostridia bacterium
ACAGGGTCTCCGGACACCGAAAATGCCGGCTTTTGCGCAACGCATTCTCTCGGAGATGGCTGTCGCTTCCCAGGCGGGCACCTACAGCGGAGTCGATCTGTTCTACAACGAAGAGAAGATCTCTCTGTTGTTCCCGGACGCTCTGACTTTTTCACCCGGTTCGGCGATTCTGGATGCGGCGGCGGCCGGCATACTGAAAGATCTGGCAAAGAGAATCGTTTCTTCTCCTTTTCACGTGGTTGTTGAGGGTCATACCGATTCAACGATCGGGGAAAAGACTGATAATATTGAACTGTCGGTCTCCCGGGCAAAATCTGTAGCACGATACCTTTTCTCTCAGGGGATGCCCCTGAACCGCATATCGGTCAGCGGATACGGCCCGTACAGACCGATTGCGGATAATACCGATATTGAAGCACGCCGGTTGAATAGACGAGTGGAAGTACACATTATGATTAATGAAGAAATATTATAGGAGGTTGACATCATGGCAGATGAAGAAATACAGGGCGGCAAGCAGAACGGCGGACTGGGAGGCATCAAACTGATCATCATCGTTGCGGCGATTGCCGTTTTGGTGGGAGCCGGAGGCTTTTTTTTAGGCAAGATGCTGTCAGGTGGAGGAGAAACGGCGGTTGAAGATACAAAAACCGAGGATGCCGCCAATCCGGAAGGAACGGAACAAAAAGATGGGGAGCAGAAGAGCGAAAAGCAGGAAGGTGTTGCCGAGTCCGAAGGATCGGAGAATACCGATAGCCCCGGTCTGATGGTTCTGGAAAAATTTACGGTCAACTTGAACGATCCTTTCGGTCGCCGATATGCAGAAATCCTGATCAACCTGAAAATCGAGAAAAAAAGTACAGTATCCAAGATTCAGGCTCATGAACTTCTGCTGCCCCAGATTCGGGATGAGATATTCATGATCATATCCTCGAAAAGCTATCCCGAATTGAACAGTGTATCGGGGAAAATCACCTTGAAGGAAGAGATCATGATCCGAGTAAACGAGCTGATCAAAGAAAGTCTGGGAGTAGAACCGGTTCAGGATGTTTTTTTCGGAACCTTTATCATCCAATGAAAAACGAAGTGAAGCAACAGGCGGTACTGGCTGATTTGAACAAAAATACCGCGTACGAAGAGGCCTTTTCCGTTATGGTCAAGGAGTTGGAGGATTTCGTCGAGGTCCCCGTACGCGTCAATGTCCTTCTCGGGCAGAGAAAGGTGAAGATCCGGGACTTGCTCGATTTTGCCCCGGGGTATCTTCTGGACCTGAAACGTTCCGCCGGAGAGAGCCTGCTGGTTTTTCTGGAAGATGTGTTTTTCGCCAAAGGCGAAGTGACCATCATCGAGGATACATTTGGAGTCAGAATCACTGAAATCCATGATCCCAGGAAAGTGTAGAAATGAATACAGCGACTGAAGCGATCTCCACACCCGACACCTGGTTGCGCATGTCATTGGCCCTGGCCTTTGTCATCGGGCTGGTATTTCTCAGCGCCTGGCTGCTGAAAAAAATTTCAGTCGGGAAAATGATCACGGGTCACTCTGCGAAAGGAAACATGAAAATTCTGGATAAAACCTGCCTGGGGGATAAACAATACCTGATGGTGGTTTTCGTGGAAGAAAAATACCTGCTGCTGGGCGTCACCCCACAATCCATCAGCCTGGTCAGCGAGCTGCCCGGGTATCGTGTCCAGGAGGATCATAAAGAGACGCTTTTTGAACGCTTTTTTCATACCGCAGCCAGAAAGATTGAAGAGGGCAGGAAATGAAAAGGACCGGTATATTCATTCTTTTTTTCCTGGCTGTCTCGTACATGCTGCCGGCGCAGAACAGTCCGGGGATTTCCGTGAATCTCGGAGAGAGCGGTCAAGTGGCCACCGGGGTGCGTATCGCCCTGATCTTCACTTTGATCACCCTGACCCCTGCAATATTGATGCTGATGACCTCTTTCACCCGATTCATCATCAGTTTTCATTTTCTGAAGCAGGCCATGGCGCTGCAAGGCATACCGCCGAACCAGGTCATCATCGGGCTCAGCCTTTTTCTGACTTTGTTTGTCATGATGCCGGTGGGAACTCGGATTTATGAAAACGCCATCGTTCCCTTCAACAATGGAGAAATTACGGAAATAGAAGCCCTCGAAAAAAGTTCGGAACCATTGCGCGATTTCATGCTCGCCCAGACCAGGGAGGCGGACCTGGCACTGTTCTACAACATGAGCAAGACCGATCTGCCGCAGAATCGTAAAGAAGTGAAAATGCTGATCCTGATCCCTGCATTCATCCTTTCCGAGTTGAAAACGGCTTTTCAGATCGGTTTTCTGCTCTATGTACCTTTTCTGATCGTCGATATCGTCGTGGCTTCGATCCTGGTATCTCTGGGCATGATTTTTCTTCCCCCGGTCATGGTCTCCATGCCGTTCAAGATCGTTCTATTCATTCTGGCTGACGGTTGGACCCTCCTGGTCACGTCACTGCTGAAAAGTTTTTCATTGTAAGGCGGACAGAGAAATATGGACAGTGCAACTATTTTGACGATCGGCAAAAACGCGATGGTGACCGCATTCTGGGTGGCGGCACCAATTTTGGGAATCGCATTGGTGGTGGGCCTGCTGATTTCAGTGTTTCAAGCCGCCACATCCATATCGGATGCCTCACTGAATTTCGCGCCCAAGGTGATCATCGCCGGATTGACTCTGCTGGTCATGGGACCGTGGATGATCAACAAACTGGTTGCTTTGTTCACTAACCTGGTGGATCAGATACCGAACATGATACGATGACAGAAATTAACTACAATCAGCTGGGTGCTGCCATATTGCCGGTCATGGTCGTATGGGTCCGCATTACGGCTTTTCTGGCATTCGTTCCGTTTTTCAACTCTACACGGAATGTCGCGATCATGTTCAAGACAGCTTTCGGTTTTCTCCTGTCAATCCTTCTGGTCGGCGCATTACCGGTTTCCTCCTGGCAGCTTCCGACCAAAGCACTTTCATATGTGACGGTGCTGGCCGGCGAAGCGTTGACGGGGATTCTAATCGCCCTGGTGGTGATGATTCTTGTCATGGCCCTGCAGATTCTGGGACATATCATGGGATTCCAGATGGCCTTCTCCATGGCCAGGATGATTGACGCCACCATGGGGGAACAAAGCAATGTCATCAGTGTCTTTCTGGTGACAATCGGAACGATGATCTTCATCTCCATCGGGGGGGATCACCTGGTCCTTCTGTCGCTGCAGAAGAGTTTCGAAATCGTACCACCGGGGCAACTGACGGTGGGACAGGATTTCATCGACCTGCTGGTGAAATGGATCAACCGGATGTTCGAACTCGGCGTCAAAGTGGCTTTCCCGGGAATCATCCTTCTGCTTGCAGTTGATCTGACCCTGGGGCTGATCGGCAGAACCGCCTCGAAAATGCAGATATTTTTTGTCGGATTACCTCTGAAAATTACCCTGGGATTGTATACTCTGGTTGTGGGGACCGGTTTCATCATCACGGTATGGGGCAGAGAAGCTTCCCAGTTGCCCCAGTGGCTGGGGCGATTCTTCGGTTTGTTGAGGGCATAGAGATGTCGGCAAAAGAAAGTAAAACTGAAAAACCGACGCAGAAAAGGCTGCAGGATGCAAAGAAGAAGGGAGATATCGCACGTTCCCAGGACTTCAGTGCTTCTCTTTCGCTGGGAATTTCTCTGTTGTTTTTTGTCATTGCCCTTCCTTCTATGGGACGTAGAATGATCCTGTTCTGGCAGAAACAGCTGAATACCCTGAGTGGGACGGATTTCAATGTCAATTTTTTGACTGATACGTATTCTCAGGGCTTATCCTTGTTTCTGATCACCATGATGCCGCTTTTCCTGCTGCTGGGCGCCGTTGCCGTATTCACCAATATGATTCAGGGGGGCGGATTCATCATCCGGCTGGAAAATATCCGGATCAATTTTCGCAAATTCAATGTGATGAAAGGATTGAAAAGGATCATGATGTCGGTTCAGGCTCTCGCCGAATTGCTGAAGTCGATCATCAAGGTCATCATTATCGGATTGATTTCATACTTTATCGTCAAATCTGAACTGGACAATGTTGTCGTTCTGGTCAGGGAACCTCTGAGTGTTTCGCTGGACATGATGGGGCGTCTCTTTGTCAAATTGTCTTTCTCGATCATTATTTTCCTCCTGATTCTATCCATAGCGGATTACTTGTTCCAGAAGCTGCAGTACATGAAAAAGATGAAGATGACCAAACAGGAAATCAAGGATGAATACAAGCAGATGGAAGGGGATCCCAAGATAAAGGGAAAGAGAAGGCAGATACAATATCAGCGTGCAATGAGCCGAATGATGGAGAAGATTCCCCAGGCGGATGTGGTGATCACCAACCCCACACACTACGCGGTCGCGCTCCAATACGAATTCAAAAAAATGAAATCCCCCATGGTCATCGCCAAAGGAAAGAATCTGGTGGCACTCAAAATCATTGAACGGGCGAAGCAGCATCATATACCGGTTATCGAAAATCCGCCCCTGGCTCGGGGATTGTACGCCTCCATCGAATTGAATCAGACGATTCCGGAAGAATTTTTCAAACCCGTTGCCGAGATCCTGGCCTACATATATAAACTCAAGGGTAGGAGAGTGAGCTGATGGCAGGCAGCAGTCTGATCATGAAAGTACGTTCGATCGGGCACATGACGGCTCCCATCGGTCTTCTGCTGATCATTTTCCTGATCCTGGTCCCCCTTCCGGCACCTGTTCTCGATCTTTTTTTCACTTTCAACATTGTTTTTTCCATCAGCATCCTGCTGATTTCGACATACGTGAAAGATCCTGTCGATTTTTCGGTATACCCGGCCATTCTGCTGATCGCCACCTTGTACCGCCTGGCATTGAATATTTCCTCAACTCGTCTGATTCTTTCGAGAGGTGACGAAGGGGTTAACGCAGCCGGTCGGGTGATCGGATCATTCGGTCAGTTTGTCATTGGAGGCAATTACCTGATCGGAATTGTCATTTTCATCATTATCATCGCCATTCAATACGTCGTCGTCGCTGCCGGAGCAGGAAGGGCATCGGAAGTGGCCGCCCGTTTCACTCTCGACAAAATGCCCGGTAAACAGCTCAGTATCGACGCCGATCTCAATTCCGGATTGATCACCGAGAAAGAAGCCATCGAACGGCGGCAGCAGATTGAAAAGGAAGCCGATTTTTACGGAGCCATGGACGGTGCGATCAAGTTCACCACAAAGGAGGCTCTGGTTTCCATCATCATCACGCTGGTCAACATCATCGGCGGCATTCTCATCGGCGTCTTTCAGAAGGGGATGGATCTGAGCGGTGCCGCCCAGACATTTACCATCATGACAGTGGGTGATGGTCTGATGGCCGCGATTCCTTCACTGCTGGTTACCATTTCCGGCGGTCTTATCACCACCCGGGCCGCATCGGATGAGACTCTCGGAGAAGACTTGACCCGGCAGGCTTTTTTCAATGCCAACCCGATCAAGATGGCTGGAGCGGGAATGGCCACTCTTTCACTGATTCCGGGTTTGCCGAAACTGCCGTTTCTGATGATCGGTGGTATTTTTCTCTTTATCGCCTTACAGATCGAGAAACAGAAAAAAGCCGAGGCAATCGCAATAGAGGAGGAAAAGAAAGCAAAAATCGCTCCACCGCCGGAAAAGATCGAAAATCTTCTGAAGGTTGATCTGTTGGGGCTTGAGATCGGTTATTCCCTCATTCCCCTGGTGGACACGGCACAGGGGGGTACCTTGCTGCAGCGGATCAAATCGATGAGAAAACAACTGGCCCTCGATCTGGGCATCATCGTACCTCCGGTGCGTATCCGCGACAACCTTCAGCTGGGACCGAAGACCTATAATATCTTACTGAAAGGCATTTCCATCGCTCAGGGTGAAGTGGTGCCCAACCATCATCTGGCGATCAACCCCGGTCATGTCAAGGAAAAATTGAAGGGAGCCGAAACCAGGGAACCGGCTTTCGGACTTCCGGCTTACTGGATCGGAGACGAAGAGCGTGAACGGGCACAGTTTCTGGGATATACCATTGTCGATGCCGCCACTGTCATCACGACTCATCTCACCGAACTGATCAAGCGTCACTCTTTTGAACTTCTCGGACGCCAGGAGACACAGCATCTGGTGGAGAATGTTTCTTCGCAGTATCCCAAGGTCGTCGAGGAACTGATTCCGAACCTGATGAGTCTGGGAAATGTTCAGAAAGTGCTGCAGAACCTGCTGAAAGAACGGGTTTCCGTTTTTGACCTTCGCAC
>CAYMND010000175.1:0-6285 GCA_964391685.1 uncultured Clostridia bacterium
GAACTCTATACCGCCGGCCTGAGCAGCAAAGCCGAGCTCATTGAGATTGAAGAAAAAATCACTGAAATCGATCTTTCCCTGATGGAAATCGCCCGCAACCGTCTCCTGGTCAGCGACCGTTTTCAGGATTACACCGGGCTTGAACTCGTTCGGATCGATCCGGATCACAGTGAACTGATCCCGGAAAAAACCGAGCTGGCCGGGATCATAGAAAACCATCCCGCTCTGGAGATCTCCCGCATCGGAGAGAAGAGAAGTGCTGCCCAGGAACGTCTTTCCACCGCTGATTATCGTCCAAGGTTGTCTCTTTTTGCCGAACTGCACGGCGGCACGCCCGGTGTGAATATGCTCAGTGACGACTGGAAAGTGTACGGCGTTGCAGGCATCGGTTTTCAAATGACACTTTTCGACTTCAACAAAAGAAAAGAGATACATGCCATCCACCTGCTCCAGCAGGATCAGATCCGTTTCGAAAAAAACCGACAGAGAGAACAATTTCTGGCTTCAGCCGAATCTTTGTACAACCAGATTGACGCTCTTGTGCGGCAGAAAGACAGTTGTTTGCGAATGGTTGAACTTGCAGAACAGTTTCTTGCCCACCAGGAAAGGTTATGGCGGGAGAATCAGGCCAGCCACACCGATTACCTGACCGCCCTCGAGCATCTGACTCAACAACAATGCCGCCTCGATCAGCTGCACTGGCAGATTGAACGGCTTAAAGGAGAAATATCCTTTACCTTGGCCAGTGCCAAAGGAGAATGAACTATGAAAAGAATTATACCATCCATTCTGCTTTTCGCCTCTCTGTTCCTCTACGCCTGCAACCGGGAGCACAACGGAGCGATCAAAGCCCAGGGAATCATCGACGGAACCATAATCACCATGAAAAGTCAGGTTACCGGATCTGTTGATCTGAGGGTTAAAAGCGGTCAGAAAGTCCCCTCCGGAGAGATTCTGGCCAGCGTCGATTCCAGAAAAACGGTCACTCAGCTCGAAGCATTGGAGCTGGAGAAAAATGATTTGAATCTGACTCGGGACAGCCTGAAAACATCGATCAGACTGATCGAACGTCAGCTGGAATATTTCAAGAAACAGGATCAACGGTTTGCAAGGCTCGTCGAAGCCGAATCTCTTCCCAGAGAAAAGAAAGAAAACATGGAACTGCAGCGTCTTCAGGCAGAAACCCAGCTCTTCGACCAGCGGCAGAAACTCTCCCAATTGGACATTACCGAACAGAAACTTGCAGTACGAGAGACCCAGCTCGAACTTCTGCTGGCGGATCATGAGCTCCAGGCGCCTCGTGAAGGCTGTATAATCGACACATACGCCGAAAGCGGAGAGATTCTGTTTCCTGGCAGCCCTGTCCTGGACCTGCTGGTCAAGGAAGAACTGACCGTCGACATATTCATCGAGGAAAAAGAACTTTCAAAAATCGCGGTCGGCTCCAAAGCCGATATTATCGTGGACGGGAGAAGCGCTCCGTTTCCGGCCGTCGTCCGCACAGTCGGCCGGGAAGCCGAGTTCAGTTCGAAATATATCATCTCCGAAAGAGAAAGAGAAAGCCTTCTCTACAAGGTCACCCTCGCTGTCGCTCCGGACCCTGCCCTGAAAATCGGCCAGCCCGTCTCTGTGGAAATTATTCCTGAAAGCTGAACGAACCATGCTCAAGTTGAACAATGTGTCCATCCGTTTCGGTGACATATCGGCAGTCGACGGCTTCACCACTGAAATCCCTGTTGGAAAAATCACCATCCTGGCAGGTCCAGACGGAGCCGGGAAATCATCTCTCATCCGTATGCTGATCGGCCTGGTCGCCCGAAGCAGAGGTGAATTGTCATGGCAGGGACGGACCATTGACAAAGACTTCCGGCCAATCACACGCATCGTCGGCTACATGCCGGAGCGCTTTTCCCTGTACAGCGACCTGAGCGTGGCGGAAAATCTTCAGTTCTTCGGCCGGATTCACGGTCTTTCCGGTAACGAAATAAGCAGGCGCAGCCGGGATCTGCTCGATCGGACCGGCATGTCAGCCTTCACCGCCCGTCGGGCCGGACAACTCTCCGGTGGGATGAAACAGAAACTGGCTCTCTCGTGCATCCTGCTGGCCGCACCGGAACTCATCCTTCTCGACGAACCCACCACAGGTGTCGATCCGCTTTCCCGCATCGAATTCTTCTCCATTATCGAGATGCTGCGCAATGAAGGAAAAACCATCCTTCTGGCCACTCCATATCTGGATGAAGCCGAACGGGGTGACCGGGTTGTTTTCATGAAAAAGGGTAGAAAGCTCAGTGAAGGTGATATCATTGACCTGAAACGGTCGTTCCCGGCAAAACTCTGGGACCTGATACCCAAAACCAGCGGTTTCGACCTCCTCTCTTCCTTTTCCGAAAACGAGTATTTTCAAACCAGGCTGTACCAACGGGGCCGTTTCGTCCGCTATCTCCAAACAGACGAATCTCAAAGTCCCGAGCGGTTACCGAATATGGGAATCTCCGCCGCAGAGCCCTCACTTGAAGATATATACATCTACCAGGACCGAATGATGTCCGGGGAGTCTGTTCATGAGTGAGAATATTCTTGAAGTATCTTCCCTGACCAAGCTTTTCGGTTCGTTCCGAGCTGTCGCGGAAGTATCCTTCTCCCTGAAAAGAGGAGAAATACTGGGTATGTTGGGTCCAAACGGAGCCGGGAAGACCACCACCCTGAAAATCATCAACGGTCTGACCCGTCAGAGTTCCGGGCAGGTTCTTCTGTTCGGCCTCGACGCCGAAAAAAATCGTGGAATCCTGAAAAAGCGCATCGGCTATATGTCTCAAAAATTCTCCCTATACCCTCTGTTGACAGCCTTGGAGAATCTGCAGTTCTTCGGGGGGCTGTTCAGCCTGAAAAAAGAGACGATGAAAAAACAGAAAGAAGAGCTTCTGGAACGGATTGGTACGGAGCTGAGCTCCATTCCTGTGGGAGATCTGCCTCCCGGTCTGCGTCAGATCGTGGCCCTACGACTCTGCCTGATGACCGATCCTGAACTTATTTTTCTCGACGAACCGACTTCCGGTGTGGATCCCCAGGTCCGGCGGGATTTCTGGCAAACCATATACAGCCTGAAGGAACAGGGGAAATCGCTGATCGTCAGCACCCACAACCTGGATGAAGTTGCCTATACCGATCGACTGGTCCTCATGCATCGCGGTCATCTGATTCTCGACGGCAGTCTCGACAGACTGCTGCGGGATCGGCGCCTGAACACCATTGAAGACCTTTTCATTTCATCGATCAAAGAGTTCGACAATCAGAAATCGGAGGTGCCGGCATGAAACGTACCCTGGCCGTATCCCGAAAGGAATTCGCCCATATACTTCGCGATCCCACCAGTCTGACCATCGTTTTCCTTCTGCCCATGGTCATGATTTTTCTGTACAGTTACGCTCTCAGTTTCGATCTGACCAACGTCAAAACTGCAATAATCGACAATGCCCGAAATGAACTCAGCCGGGAACTGATCCAAAGTCTGTCAGCCGGTGATGTTTACCGATGCACCTTGATCCGGACCGAGCCTCATTCCGGACACGCCGCAGTCGAAAACGGAATCAGAGTCGGAGAGTACCACCAGGGGATCATCATTCCCAAAGGATTCGACCCGTTCGTCAGCGATAGGAACCGCAACCGGCTGAAAATAATCATCGACGGAAGCAATACCAACATGGCTACCAGAATTCATCAGACGAACGGCCGTTTTCTCACTGAATTCAGCCAGAGAAGAGGTATGGGCAGCCCTGTCAGTTCAGCTACGACCCATATACACTACAATCCGTCCCTAAACAGTGCCGATTTCTTCGTTCCGGGACTGGTCGCCATCCTGCTGGTCATGATCTCCGCCCTGTTGACCTCCCTCAGCGTCTCCAGAGAAAAAGAGAACGGTTCCATTGACCTCCTGTTCATTTCACCGTTACGCTCCTGGGAAATCATCCTGGGCAAGACACTGCCCTATATTGTTGTCTCCCTGATTGTGGAACTGTTGATTCTCGCCGCAGCCGTTTTTTGGTTCGCCATCCCATTCCGCGGATCACTTCTGGTTCTATTCCCCTTCTCACTGCTTTACATCTTCACCGGTCTGGCCCTGGGCATCATGATATCCACTGCCGCTTCGAGTCAGAAGACCGCCATGTTCGCCACGCTGCTGATCACCCTGCTTCCATCGATCATGCTGTCCGGGTTCATCTTTCCCCTCAATTCCCTGCACCCGATACTGCAGGGAATCTCCAAAATCGTTCCGGCCACCTATTTTCTGAAAATCATCCGTGGGGTGGCCCTGAAAGGGGCTGATGTCGGTCATTTCTTTCCAGAGGGTGCGGCCATGCTTCTTTTCGCGCTTGTGCTTCAATTTCTCTCCGTTCGCATCTTCACCAAAAAGAGGGAGATTCATTCATGAAACTGTTTCATCTGGTGAAAAAGGAACTGATCGAGCTTTCCCGTCAAAAGGAGCTCATGCCGCTGCTGTTCATCGCACCGCTCGTTCAGATCATCGTTCTGGGCTATGTAGTACGCACGGACATCAACAATATCTCCCTTTTCGTTCAGGATGAAATCCGCAGTGAGTTCAGTCAAAAGCTGATCTCCCGCATCGATGCCTCTCCCCTGTTCGAAATACGACAGGTCTCCACCGAGCCTTTCTCTGCGGACGAACTATTCAAGACCAACAGAGCCATGGCCGTACTCCGTCTGAAAAAGCCCTTGGGTATCGAAAGAAACAGCTTGCGTCTGCCTCGGATCCTGATTGAGGTGGACGGTGTCGACGCCAACACATCAGCCGTTTCTGCAGGCTACCTGGGGGGCGTCATCCGCAAGAGCATCGAGGAACTCGTTCCCCAGTCTCAGAAAAGCCAGATTCTCGCCGATACATTGATCCGTTTCAATCCGGACCTTCTGAGCATCAACACCATGGGGCCCGGCATCGTCGCTCTCCTTCTGACCATTCTCACCCTTTTTCTCACTTCGGTTTCGCTGGTACGGGAAAGAGAGCAACAGACCATCGACACACTGCTGATTTCTCCGCTGAATCCGATCGAAATCTATATCGGTAAAGCACTTCCCATGGCGATTATCGGATTGATTCAGATGAGCCTCGGCCTGCTTGTGGTCAAAATCTGGTTCGGTATCCCTTTCCGGGGTTCCCTGGTCTGCCTGTTTACAGCGGCCATATTATTCCTTTGTGCGATACTGTCTTACGCCCTATTGATATCCACCATGGCTCGTACACAGCAGCAGGCCCTGTTCTTTTCCTGGTTTTCGATGATCACGTTTATTCTCCTTTCCGGTCTTTTCACACCGATTGAATCGATGGCCCCTTTTATCGAAAAGCTTTCCATGATCAATCCGCTGCGTCACCTGATTCAGACCATTCGGGACATCCTGCTCAAAGGTAACGGCTGGGAGCAGATAAAAGACGAGTTGGCCGTTCTGGCAGTCATCGCCTCCGTGGTCCTCACCCTTTCGGCTTTGAGTTTTCGACGACTGATCAGAAGATAAACGAATATGAAAAAAGTGTCTCATGACCCGGTGCTTCAATCAGGTCAGCGATCTGGGAAAGTTTCTCGACCCGCTGGCCGGTTTCGCTCTTTATCTGGCAGCCGGCATGGCAGTCTGCTCCATTCTGGATTACATCCCCATTCGTAAATCACTGGACAGCGGAGATTGGTACCCGCCTGCCAACTGACCGCATGCGGCACGGATATCATCACCCCGACTCTTTCGGAAAATCACCGGAATGCCCTTCTCCTGGATGAACCGATAAAATGCGGATTCCCGTTCCTTGTTCGATGGACGGAAAGGTGCTTCTGCGAATGGGTGGAAATGAATCAGGTTGATCCGGCAGTCGATTCCACCGATCCGGTCGACCAGGGCTGCGGCATCATCCAAGGAATCATTGATGTCCTCCAGCAGAAGGTATTCAAAAAAAACAACTCTTTTCAAGACCCGGGTGTATCGTTCGAGAAGCGCTGTCAGCTCCCTGAGACTGTGTCCCCGGGTCGCCGGCATCAACTCCTCCCGCTTCCCCTGATCATGGTGATGCAGCGAAACAGCCAGAGGAAACTTCCATTTTTCAGAAATGATTTTTTCAATACTTTCCAGGATTCCGATGGTGGAAACGGTTATCCTCCGGGGGGGCAGGGCCAAACCCGAAGGGTGACTGAGAATGGAAAGGGCGGTTCTCAAGTTGCCGATATTGGACAGAGGCTCTCCCATTCCCATAAAGACAAGGTGTGAAACCCTCTCCCCTTTCGG
>CAYMND010000176.1:0-6282 GCA_964391685.1 uncultured Clostridia bacterium
GGAATCTCCCAGCGGCAGCATGGGTTTGAATTCCCCCATACGTTTTGACAATCCGGCAGCCACAATCAGCGCCCCCGTGGGGGACGGTGCATAACAATTTAACATTTTTCCTCTATCTTTTTCTCCTTTCCCCTTCTATAAATCATACCGAGACTACCGGTACTCAAATCTGAGAAAAGATCGAATTTTGCAATATCGCGGTATCGAAGACCGGCCAGGTCCTTCAGTAAAACAAGCAATATAGAGCGCAAACGTTTTCCATGATGAGTGTGGCGTTGGATGTCGTTGATTTTGATTTGATGCATTTTTTCGAATTCAAATATGACTTTTTCAACCGGTTCAAAATACTTATCATCGATTCGATTTCGTTCCAGGCTTGGCTTGGTAGAACGACGGTCCGCTTTGGAAAGGGCTTGCGGTATAAACTCCTCTCCACCGACAACCATTCCCATTGGTGTTTTGGTTATCGGAAGGTGATCCAGATCCCTTTGACTATCTACAAAATGCCTCATTGATTCATAATCATCAAAAAGGTCTTCAACGTAGTGTGCATCCAGCCATTCTTCCGCTGAAGTGGAAAAATAATGACGTCCGCTTGACCATGGAAAATCTAAGTAACAATCGCATCGGTTGATTTTGACGGGATTATTAAGAGTGTACGCAATGCTGAGCAGTAAGTAGGCATCGTCCTGAATCAGCATCGATTTATATCGGTCTTGGAAAACGTATCCTCTACCACCATACTGTTTCCTGAAATATGTTGCATATTGGCCGTTTAGTAGCTTGAAAAATGCAGCCATGCGACTGGAAACATCCTGAATGATCAAATGGTAATGATTGTTCATGATGCAATAGGCCAAAAGCCGGATTTTCGTTGTCTGCTGAACTGAAGCCAATAATTTTATGAATGTTGTTCTATCGTGATCGGAGAAAAAAATCGTGCGTCCTTCGTACCCCCGGTTCATCGAGTGATGAAACGCCCCCTCGTAGGTCACTCTGGCTCTTCTCATGTTATTGATTATACCATAACAATGTTTTGTTCAATCCAAATTTTCAGCAAATTGTTAAATTGTTATGCACCGTCCCTCGCGAGCGTCCGATGATGTTCTCCTCGGGTCGTGTACTGGTATTGAAGCGGCTTCGGATGAGGGGAAGGAATCGGGAGATAAATTCCTCCTTGAATTTGAAATTCAGAGGCAGAATGACATCCCGCGTACTTCGATAGGTGCCGAAAAGAACCGCAATAATCGGTTCGATTTTTCTCTCTTCAATCAGGTTGTCGAGAATGTTGGGCACTTCCACTCGATTCAGATAGATCGGGGCGTCGAACAGGTACAGTGTGGGATAAGACGGATTACGATCCGGTTGATATCCGTCGGGTAAATAGATCGACACTGTTCTCTTGCGCCCGACAATACCATCGGTATAGTGTATGGTTTCCGTTCGACTGCCCGTCGGTTTTTGGGGGGGCAGGTTCCAGTTTCGCTCCCCTTCGTTCAAATCCAGAACCGAATAACTGAGATTCCGGGAAAGGCTGGATGGAATTCGGTTGGGATTGAACGGATCCGTCAACACGGCGGTTTTTCCTGTTTTGGGGTCCGTCACCTTGAAACGATAGGAAAAACAGATGTCCTTGGGAACCTTGAAGCAGCGGTAATGGAAATCGGTTTTTTTCAATCTCCTGAGCTGCATGTCGCCGAAACAGGTTTCATCGTAAATCCCGAACACATCGAATCCTACCTTTTTGCCTGAATCATCACGGTAAACAAGAGTGATGAAGCGGTACCCTTTTTCCAAAGGATCATTCTCGATCATAGGTAATCGCCCCTGTTTCCCCAAAAGCCATAACTTCTCCAACTCTTTTTGCAGATCCTGTTCCTTCAATTGAAGTAAACGCGACATAAAGGGGCTTATGGTGTTGTATGGCTTGAGAATTTCTGAAAAGGATGGTGCTTTTGCGGAAAAGAGATCCGAAACGGTATGGCTTGAAGTCGTAAACAGAAAAGCGGTCAACAGGATCCATCCTTTTTTCATCATGAATAACTCCTACTTGTTCATTTTATTTAAGTCTGGGGCTACGAGTATGTTTATAGCGGGAATCAACTTATCGTTCGAAATAATGGATGGAAATTGGTTCACCGTTCGGTCGGGAACGTAATCATTCTCTTGGCACGGTTTCGTATGGGATTCAGCGGACTGTAGGCAAATATGATCGACAGGGATCTTGGGAGTTTGGAGATGACCGATTCTTCGGCGATGGGGTTGGAGACATCGACGGTCAGGGTGAGCTGGGGTATACGGGGGGAGAAATCGAGGCTTGCGGTGAAGGAACGGACCTGGGGCAGGGCGAAGAGGATTTCGTCGAGGCAGTGGATGCTGATGGATTGTCCGTCATGTAGGGGAATATCGTTCTGCAGCCGGCCCTCCACCCGACCCAGGCGGGGCATCCGGCCGCCGCAGGAGCAGGGAGTGTCGATCATCCGTCCGATGTCCCCGGTGCGGTAGCGGATCAGGGGCATGGCCTCGTTCTGCAGAGTGGTGATGACGATTTCCCCTTTTTCCCCCGGCGGAAGAGGTGCTCCGGTGACGGGATCGACGATTTCGATGAGCAGCTCGGCGTCACGAATGTGCTGACCCCGGCGGTGGGCACAGTGAACGGCGCAGCCGTATCCTGTTTCGGTCAGGCCGTAGTGGTGGAACACCCGGGTTTTCCAGGTTTCCTCCAGTGTCGAAACCACCGATTCCGGGATGTAATCGGCGCTCAACAAAACAGCTTTCGGGCGAAGTCCGGGGCAGTGTCGGCAGAACCAGATCAGTTCACCGGGGATTCCCACGATACATTCGGCTCCCCGGGCCACAGTGGCCAGACGTTCGATGGACCAATCGATTCCACCGATTTCGCTGTCTACTCCGATTCGGCTGAGAGCGGTCTGAAGCAGTCGCCCGATGCTGTGCTGAGCCGTTCCCGGCATCATGATCAGGCAACGTTCTCCGGACTGAACAATGTTCTGCATGCCCATCTGAAAGAAGGAAACGGTCCGTTCCAGGTCGGTTTCCGAAAAGGCGATGCGCTTGCGTTCACCGCTGGTGCCGGAGCTTCTCAGAGTAGTAATCTTGGCCACCTCACTGCCGGGAACACAGAGAAAGGCTTTGGGGTCGGAGTACAACGCCTCCGGACGGGTGAAGGGCAGACGGACCAGATCGGTAACGGATTGGATGGATGCTGGATTTAGGCGGTTGAACAGACGACTGTAATGGGGACTGCGGTCTCGGAAGCGCAGCAGCACGGTCTGTAAGCGCTTCAGTTGCCAGGCCAGTACCTGATCCGGTGATGGCTTGTCCAAGTTCATCAGGGTTGCGTTCCAGAGTTCCAGATCAACCATGGGTTTTTCTTTTCTTTCGGGCGATAATAAGGCAATATCCGGTTTTAATGGTCCGCAATTCGTCGGGGTCACTGCCCAGGGCGGAGCAAAAATCGGCCAGCCCATGGTCGAAGACCATCTGCCCCCACTGTTGGCGCAGATGAACCGAATGGTCTTCGAAGAAATCGACCCGAAAACCGTGTTCATGGAGTAAGGATTGGAACGTTTCGATCCGGTCGATACGGGTCAGGCAGCCGTTCAGACGGGCCGGCGTTCCCCGGGCGTAGACATCGGAAAGGATCAGCCTGCTTTCGATCTTCAAGACCCGATGAACTTCCCGCAATGCCGATTCCCGATCCGCCATGGTCGAGAGGCTGCACTCCATCAATGCCCCGTCGAAACAGTCGTCGCCGAATGGCAGCGAGGTGGAGTCGCTCTGTGTAACGGGAAAATCTGAAGAGATTTGCGTTGGATGTAAATCGACGCCGCAGACCCGGAAAGGGCTGTTTTCCCCGAGGTGACGGATCGTTAACCCGTTACCGCAGCCGATGTCGATCAAACGGGACTTGGAGGGGAAGTTGCAAAGACTCAGCCCTTTGGCGGTGATGGCCAAACCGCCGGGACGACAGGGAAAGCGGAAGGAACCATTCATGATCTGGAGGCCCTGCCGATGTAATGAGCACAGAACGGAACGAAGCGGCCTTGATCGAAGACGTGCAGGCTGCAACGGCGCAGACGTTCGAGGTCGATGTTCATGATGTCCTGGAAGGCCATGGCGGTTACGGTGAAACCGTGGCTTCTGACCCGTTGCAGAAAACCGTCCAGACTTTGTGGGATGCCGTATCCGCACGGCTTTTTCGTTTCAGGCGGTCTCAGCCAGCGCCGGCTGATGAAGGCCCGGTTCTGGTCCGCAGTCGTTTTCGTACTGGAGCAGCAGCCCCCTTCCCCTTCAACTTGGCTTCGGCGGCGTGACAGTGGCATCACCTCGTCTTCCGGAAGCACGACGAAATCACCGTGAAAGCCGCAGAGGGGGTGGTTGCAGTGAGACCGTTCGAAATGGGTCCTTCGAAACACTCCGTCACTCTGTTTCTCCATCTGGTAAAGCAGTTCGTCCAGTGTGAAGCGCAGGTCTTCATTCGGAGGCACCGGAATTCTGCCCAGCTGGCCCAGGGGCTGGAAGTGGACGCCCCGTACCGCCGGCGAACGATGGACGGCGAAGCGCAGAATATTTCCGATCTGATCCGTGTTCAATCCCGGCACCAGGGTAGGCACCAGGGTGACGCCGATGTTGTGTTTGGCGCAGTTTTCTATGGCTTTTTTCTTGATTTCCAGCAGGGGGAGGCCACGGATTGTCTGATGGACTAAATCATTACAGCCGTCGAACTGCAGGAAAACGAAGGAGAGACCGGCTTCGGCGAGACGTGCGAGATAATCTGGCTCTTCGCCCAAGCGGACTCCGTTGCTGTTGAGCTGGACGTAGGCGCAACCGGCCGCTTTGGCATGCGCCGTGATTTCCGGCAGATCGTCTCGCTGGGTGGGCTCTCCACCGCTGAGTTGCAGCAGTGTTTTGCCCGGTTTGACCAACTGCTCGATCCAGGATTTTACTGTAGCCAGTTCCGGATCTTTTTCTTGACCTACCCCGGCGAAGCAGTAGGAACAGGAGAGGTTGCAGCGTCCGGTGACCTCCAGCAGGGTGCAGCAGGTTTCCTGCAGGTGATCTGCACATAAACCGCAGCGGTTCGGGCATTGGGGTTCTTTGGCGAAACCGCTGTCACCTCCGCGGATCCACTGTGAAAAGTCGTCGTAGCCTTTCCAGACAAGGCTTCGAAAAACACCGTGCCTCTGACATTTTTTTTCCAGATAGATCCGATTGCCTTCTCTTTTCCGTTGCGCCCCGATCCGTTGGCCGCAGACCGGACAGAGGCTATACGTGTCCGACAGAACCTCGCCATCCATCTATTTGTCCTCCAGCTGCATTTCCACTTCGGCGATGCGGCCCTTGACCAGGTCTTCGGGGATATAGACTTGGCCGCAATCCGGGCAACGCAGAATATCGGTGTAGAAGGAGTGACCCAGGTAGCTGAAGTCGGTTTTCTGCGGGATCATCTCCTTTTGACACTTATGGCAGATTTGGGTCATTTTCTGCTGTTTCACGGTCGTTCCTCCACGATCTGCATCCGGTGGGCATAGGCGTTGCACAGTTCTGTGCCTCCTGGGGAAACAACCCGGTATTCCGCCCATATGGTCATGTTGCCCACGAGGAGATGGCCGCTGAAGGTTTCCTTTTCAGGATTCCAGACCTTCTCTCCGCTCTTTTCACAATGGGTGACCACGGCGGAGACCTCTTCCTCCAGAATCATTTCATCACTGAGTTTTTTCTTCAGCTCCGGGCTGACGGACAGCTCGATGGATTTGTTTTGCATATGCATTTTCTCCTGCCAGACGGTTTTCAGCAAATCCTTCTTCAAAATCAGGCGATTGAGGCGCCGCTGGCTGAGTGTCGGAGGCGTTTGTTTCTTCTCACCCATATGGAGCAGCATATCAAGAACATGAAAGACCGCTTTTCCGGCGGCGGCGAAAATATCCCTGCAGTTGCTGCAGTAGGTCACGTAGGGATGTTCTCCGGCGCTGATGCGTTCCCCGACCTTGTAGCGGGCGAAGGTGGGGTGAGCCGCCTCCACCTGTCCTCCCCAGCTGCAGCACTGGGCCTCCCGTCCCTCATAGGGAAGAGGCTGCAGTGTATATCCTGCCGAGCGGACCAGCTCCCGTACGGTCTGTTGAAGTATCGGCTCGTTGCGGCTGGCGCAGGGATCGAAAACCGAAACTGTTTCCGGTAAAGAGTGAACGCGGATAGAGTCAATGTTGTCTTGCAACAGCTCATAGATGAGTACAGTCTTGATCAGAGGACGGTGACGTTGCA
>CAYMND010000177.1:0-6269 GCA_964391685.1 uncultured Clostridia bacterium
CCTCTTCCCTTCAGCAGAAAATTCAATTTCTTCCGCTGAAATTGTGACCCCGATTTCATCCCTGAGGTATGGGCCGGGATGAAAATCATGATTGCCACATACGAACCAGATTTGTATATCTTGTTCGATCAGGCTGCGCAAACGATAGAACAGATCGAACCAGTAGGCGGGCACCACCTCCCGCCACTCGAACCAGAAATCAAAGATATCTCCCAGCAAGATGAGCGTTCCCCCCTCTCCGGAAAGCGAATCCAGGAATTCGAGAAAAGGTTTTCCGTTTTCGTAATTGCGACACAGTGGCCAATGAACATCGGACACAAAGTGGATGGGAATTTCGATTGGTAATTCAACGATCATAGTGTTCGTTTCTTCAACCCGGCCATTCGACGAACTGCTATTCCTTAATCCTCTTCAACATATCCTTGCTGAGGGGCTGGCCTCCCATGGCCCACTGCTCGGGTTCCAGTTCCTCGATACTGACCCATACGTACGGTTTATATCCCGGGTTTCCGCCGCCCTCGATCTCAACGAACAGATCGGTAATCCTTTTCTGTATCAGTTTTCGCTTTTCATCATTCAAAAGGCCTTTAATGGTTCTGACATTGATGACCGGCATGATAATCCTCCTTGAGAACCGCTCGGCCTATTATAAGGGATTGAAAACCGGGTGTCGATAGACCACGATCAGAAAGTGAACACCTGATAACCAGCCTGCAGGTCCGCCGCCATCGACGGGTGACCCTTCAGACTTCCGTCGATGTTCAGCCCCTGTTCCCTGGCGGCGTCCAGAGTCCCCATTTTATTTGAACAGGCCTGACACACAGCGCCGATCAAGCTTTTCTCACGGATTTCACGGTAAAGAGCGGCAAAGGGTACAGCCGGATCGGCCAGTTCGCCGATGAGCCTTGTGGCGCTACCCTCCATCACAATTTTCACCTCTTCCCCCCGGGCATGGAAGTCGAGGGCGTACAGCATGACGTGCATGAAACACATGGGCTCACCGTTGAAGGCGTACAAGGCGTATTTACTCATCTCTCCTCCTTTTTATCATCGTGTGTACGGATATAGACCCGGGCGCCCCGGATCAACCGTCTGTTCAATCGATAACCGTTTTCTACGGCGAATTGGGCAATCGGCTTGTCCAATTCCGTTTCGAGGCCGCAGACAATGGCCGCCGGCGGATCATTTTGAAGCAATTGAGAGATCTCGCTCACGGATGAGATTCGGAAGGTTTTTCGTTTTGTTCGTTCCAGATAATCTCCCACCCGGTAACCGAAATCAGCGGAGACCAACTCCAGATAAACGGGAAGGCCGGCCTCCAGGGCATAGAGAGGCAGCAAGGTGGCAATTCGGCCGCTCACACCTTCTCGATCCAGCTCGGACTTCAGAGCGAAGGACTCGCTTTTTATCCGCCGGGGTGTCCACATCTCTGGATCTATGGCCATTTCGATGTTCTGGTACTCCCGACTGGAGTTGACCAGAATGGTCGCACCGACCAGGAGCATAACCGTGAAATGGATCCAGCGACGGATCCCCTCACCTTGCAGCCTGCCATAACCTTCCGCCGCCGTCAGGAAAAGGGTAACCCATAACGGTGACAGGTACCAGATCCAGGCCGGAGTAGGAATCAGGTACAGGAGTATCGTCGCCGCAATAAGAAACGACAACGAAATGAACCGTCCCCGACCGTTAGCGGGACGCTCCCGTTTTCCGATCAAAAGCGATGCGATCATCACAACCGTCAGCAGCAGAATACCAAGGTTGGATACTTCCAGCAATTGCCCGACTCCCAGCTTTGTCTTGCCGGCGGCATCCATCCCCGCATCATATCCTTCACTCTGTCGCCAGAGAATGTTCAGATGGTGATAGTCCACCAGGTTGAACATCAACCGCTCCCATCCGGCCCGCAGAAGGATTAAAACGGCCGGGATCAAGGAAAAGACCGCGCCGGAAGTAAGAGCAATCAGGTCTCGAACGGCGGTTCGAAAGGGTCTGACCGAAAAAATAAGGGCAGCCGCCAGTGCCAGGCCGGGCAACACGAAGGTCAGCTTGACCCCGATGGCCAGCCCGAGACAAACTCCGGCAAAAAACAAATTCCGGAACCGGTACGAACGTGTCGCCCGTTCCCGATCGATCAGCTGGATACAGCATAGCACCAGCAACAGGGGCAGCTGGTAGTTTCGAGCGTACTGGAGGTCCGATCGAAAGACGGCCGAGGCGACCAGAAGCCACAAGAAAGCGGAGGTCATCCAGGGACAACGGGAAAAACGTAGACAAAGACGGGAAAAAACCAGGAGCGTCAGAATTACAAGGAGCAGCTTCAGCATGCGGGCGGTCCACAGCATTCCGGCAGCGGGGAACAGATCCATGGCCCACTTGTACAGGTAAACCATGTATGGAGTCTGCATGAAAGCGTAGTCACGGTACAACGCCCGACCGTCGAGCATTTTCGCAGCCGACAGGTACATATGTTCGTCGTTGATGGTTTCTTCAGTCAAAATCTGGGCGGCCGACAGCAACACGCACAGCAGTATCACCCCGGCCAATATCCAGAATGGGCCCGTTCTCGTTCTGTTCCCTTCCTTGTTATCGACGTTCACCTTTTTACCGCTCTATAAAAACGCCAGTCATTCTTGAACGGATGTTCGATCGGAAGTCCCAGCAACTTTGCCCGAAGCAGGGCGAGGGGCATGGTATTCTCTTTCAACACCGCATCATGAAATTCCTTGAGCTTCATCTTCCCCCCTTGCACCACTTCCTCAGCCAGGGACTTCAGCTGCAGCCCCCCCAACAGGTAGGCGCACTGATAGAGTGGCGGATAATGCCCTGAAAAGGATCGACGCACCTCCGCCCGAGCATTCTCCGGTTCGTGACCGACGACTTTGACCAGCATATCCACACATTCTTCGGCAGTCATCCTGCCGAGATGGTAACTCAGCGAAAAAACGATACGGGCTGCCCTGTGCATGCGCCAGAAGAGCATGCCCACCCGATCTTCCGGACAACGGAAAAAGCCCATGTCCCAGAATTTCATCTCCCAGTAGAGCGGCCAGCCCTCTACATAGAAAGGTGTATCGAAAAGCAAACGATGAAAATTGTAGCGCTCAGCCATGTATCCCTGCAGATGATGACCGGGAATCAGTTCGTGATGGACCGTTGCCCAGCAGAAATGCGGGTTGTTTCCCCGCATGCTCATGATCTTGCGTTCGTGGTCCATGGTGCTGGTCGGATAAGACAAGGCAATGACCAGGCCACCGGAAAAAAAAGGATTCATCAGCTGCTGCTTCGGTGAAAGCATATCGATGTGCCAATCCTGCCGGGCCACATCAGGAATGGTCAACAGATCGTTTTTATCCAAAAAGGCTACAGCCTCTTCAGCCTGTCTTCGGATCATCTCCGGTTGATCACCGGGCGGAACCGAACGGTTTTTCACATGTTCCAGAGCTTCATGCCAGTCCTTTTTAAATCCCAGTTCACCGGCGACTTTCCGCATCTCCGAAATACACCAGTCCAGTTCCTTTCGTCCGATTTCGATCAGTTCGTTCGGCGAATATGGGATCATTTCCATGGCCAGCTGGTTCCGTAGTTCCGCTTCCCCGATTGGAATACCACCGATTTTCTCTTCCCTAACGCTTTCATCAAGCAATTCACGAGTTTTTTTAAAACTCTGTTTCAACCGTTTATAAGGGGTTTCCATCCACCAGTCAAAGTCCGGTTTGTACAGATGGTAGAAACCATACCAGTCGTCAAGAGCATTTTCGACCTCAGAAGCAAAAAAGGACCATTCTTTTAATAACTCCTCATCCTTCCTGTCAATCGCATCCATCTGTTTCCCGGCCTGATTCAGCTTTGCCGCCGCTTCTTGAGGGTCACTCCATTTCATCATGCGCCGAGATTGGGTCAGTACCGCTATATCGGCTACGAAAGGGAAACGGCGGACCAAAGCTTCATACTGTCTGCGGGCGACATCCAGGTAATGCATCCTCTGATTCAGATACCTTTCGAAAAGAAGATAATCTACCCGTCCATCAGCCGAAAGCTGTTCAAAAGGTGTCTCTTTCAAAGCGTTCAGCCATTTACCGCTCAAATCCATCTGGGTTTGACGGTAAAGCGGCAAGAAGTTATATCCGAAATGTCGTTGCAGGCTGCGAGCATCCTGAATGTAAAGTAAAATTGCACCGCTGAGTTCACTCCCACCCAGCGAAATTTTATTTAAAGACGACAGATCCTGCGGTGTTATCCCAAGTGAACAAGTAAAAATCAGCAAAAGGCCGCAGATAAATCGGCAAATTCGATTTCGTTCCATTTTTTCTCCTCCGGTAGACTCCACTCAACAGAAATGTACTCAAAAGCGGGACAATGTGCAAATAAAAAATCAACATTGTACCGTGACGGAAAGATATGATATGTTGCTTGCAGCCCTGATATATTGAAGGAGACCATATAGATGGATATCCCAATCCCCAAAACCTTACAACAGATCAATATGGCGTATGGTAAAAGCTATGAATTCTCCGAAAACCACCCGGTCGACCGAGTCGCCGATTACTGGTTTCAGTATTCATCTGTCGGTCCGACACTTTTCATCGTCTTCTACACCCAGGCCTGCCGCTGGTCCCGCTGTCTGGGATGCAATCTACCCTCCATTTCCTCTACGGTTCACGTTCCCTTCCATCATTTAAACCGACAGGTGGACCAAATCTTTACAGAAGTGCTCACTGCACGACAGAAAAAGGAACTGAGAAAAATGATCCTCTCCAACAACGGTTCGGTACTGGATGAAGCTACTTTTTCCACGACATCACTGCTCTACTTTACAGCCATGATGAATATTCACTGCCCCAATATCGCTGAATTGGCTATTGAGAGCCGGCCCGAATTTGTCGATATGGCGGAGCTCGAGGTTCTTTCCCGTGCCCTCTCCGAGGGTGACACACCCACAAAGCTGGAAATAGCCATCGGTTTCGAGGCATTTGACGATCGAATCCGCAACGAACATTTTCACAAGGGAATGTCCCTGGAAGTCTTTGAGGATTTGGCCAGTAAACTGGCTCAATACAAATTCCAACTGAAAACATACTTCATGCTCAAACCCGTACCCGGCATGAGTGATGAAGATGCCATCGAAGACATCCGAATGGCCATTGTATACCTTGATCATATTTCGCAGAAATACGGTTTTCCCATCAATCTTCACTTAAATCCCACCTTCGTTGCCAAAGGGACTCTCCTGGAGCAGGCTTTTTTGGAAGGCCGTTACACACCGCCTCATCTGGAAACAGTTCGCCAGGCGACACTGCATGCCAGGAACTGCAGTTTGACTGTATTTATTGGACTCAACGACGAAGGCCTCGCAATCCAAGGCGGCTCTTTCCTTCAGTACGGGGAAGAATCCCTTCTCAAGCGCCTTGAGAAATTCAATCGTACACAGGACTACCGAATTCTCGAAGAGACTCAAGTATTCGCCCACCCCTTGTAATCATCAATCTTTGTCGTTTATAATTCTACGCGCTCATGGAACCAGAACCGATACTGTCAATCATCATTGTAAACTACAATTCCGGACAGATGACTTTGATGTGTCTGGATTCAATACAAAAACACGCCGCACACATCTCCCACGAGGTAATCATTGCCGATAACGCATCAAAAGACGGTTCTCCAGAGCTGATCACCCGAAAACACCCCGAAGTGCTTTTTCTGCCTTTGAAGGACAACCTGGGTTTCGGCGTCGCCAACAACCGCGCTGCAGCATTTGCCAGAGGAAAATATCTTCTTCTCCTTAACAACGACGCCCTTCTTCTCGAGAATTCTCTGGATCCCCTTTTGGCTACAGTACAAAACGATTCTTCCATAGGTGTCGTCGGTCCTGAAATACACTATCCTGACGGCAGATTTCAACTTTCATGCGGGCCGGATCTTTCCTTGTTCGGAGAATTGTTGATGAAACATTTTTCCCGCTGGTACAGTCGTATGATACAAAAAGGCCCTGCTCTTCAACAGGTGGACTGGATCAGTGGTGCAGCCATGCTCATTCCTGCCGTTGTATACCGGCAAGTAAACGGATTCGATGAAACTTTCTTTCTCTATATGGAGGATGCCGATCTGTGCAGGCGAATCCGTACATTGGGTTTTTCAATTCTTCTCAATCGCAGAAGCATAGTCCAGCATCACCAGGGTGAATCGACCTCAGCGGTTAAAACCCAACTCCTTCCGGCAATAAAAAGGGGACACCTTCATTACTACACAAGATACAACAGTCGCTTTTC
>CAYMND010000178.1:0-6267 GCA_964391685.1 uncultured Clostridia bacterium
TCAGGGAGTTCCACCGACAGATGTCTTTTGCCCATGTCGAGTCTTACCTGTCTGATTCTTTCTCCCTTCTGAATGATCACATCGATGCTCTGTTTCCAACTGCGACCATGCCCCATGCTGTCGAATTGGGAAACAGCAAACTGTTGCTCACCACGACGGACGGAAATAATGGGCAGTCCAGCTTCATTCACCCATCTGCGGCTCCATTCCTTCAGCTCAGGATCCCGAATGGCCAGAATGTTCACCAGAGAGTCCCAGCCTGCATTGCCATAGGCGTTTTCCCTGAGGTATTCCCCCAGGGCCTCCCTCAATTGATCCGCACCTACCCTCAGTTCCAGTTGATCCATCATTACGGGAGCCTTGTGATAGATCAAATGCCCGTAAAGAGTTCCGGCATCGGCCAGATTCCCGAGAAAGCGGGTGATCGGGTGGGTTCCTTCACTGCGATCGACAGATAGAGCGGACGGGACATGTTCCAGGATGAACTTCAGCCTGTGATCAATACCCGGTAGAAAAGCTTCGACCATTTTGTCGGCCATGAAACCGGCAAAGACTTCCTTCAGCCAGACTTCATCGAACCATGGCATGGTAACCAGATCACCAAACCACATGTGGGCTGTTTCATGGGCGATCAGGCCGGCCCGTGCGAGTTTCTGATCAAGGGTTGCATTTTCATCCAGCAGCAGGCTTGAGGCGCGATATAGAGTGGCGCCGCAATGCTCCATACCGTTGTATTGAAACGACGGCACGAGTATCAGATCGTACTTTTCGAATGGATAGGGTATTCCGGTATAGTCTTCCATCCATTTGAGCGCCCTGAAAACCTGATCGAATACAGTCGGGATATTTCGGTCCAGTGCAGTCCGATCCCTCTCCTGATGAAAAATCTGCACGCACCTGCCTTCTCTGACCTCTTCCAGCCGCCTGAGTTTTCCGGCTGCAAAAGCCATCAGGTAAGTCGGCAAAGGGCGGGACGGCAGAAAACGAATCAGATTCCGACCGTCCATTTTCTCCCGAGCAAACTGAGCAGGCCCGTTGGCCACAGCGTCCCACCCTTTCGGAAGATCGAGTTCCACAGCGAATGTGCCTTTCATATCCGGCTGATCGAAGCAAGGAAAAGCTGTTCGAGCCCGGTCGGGAACAAACAGAGTATAAATCAGGTCATTCCGTCTGTTGAGGGATTGATCCCCCAAAACAAAAGAGAATCGGATGACAGAATCCCCCAACGACAGGTTTTCCCTGGGAATAACGATATGCTCGTTGACATAACGCCACATCACACTTCTTCCATTGAGCGTGATTGTATCGACAGCTGCACTGCTGGCGAAATCAAGAATAAGATCATGCTTTGTCGATAAAATATCGAAGGAGATTTCCAGAACGGCGGGTATCGGATCACTCTTTTTTTCAGGAATCCGAGCCCTGAGTACATATTTGATCTTTACGTATTCGTTCTTCCTCTGTTGCGCCAGACTCTTTGGAATTCCGACTGAAGGTTCCTCTGCTCCATATTGGTGGGAAAAAACAAGGAGCAGGAAAAATAACGAAAAGAATCGACGGCAAAAAGTCGTCATTTCAGCCTCCAGTCAGATGACTGCAGGATACTGCACATGCTATATTTCTGCAACAGAAACGACAGTGATGACAGTTCGACTGGTTCCAGACCTCTTTTCGATTAGATTGATATCAGAGAATTTTCAGTACCGTAGATATTCCCGACATATCCGTCAGCCTGAGAATCACTCTGCCAGTGCTTGCCATCCAGAAGGTATTTGAAGCTATAGGTTCCGCCTGCCTTCAGAGAAATGGTAATGGAAAAATCGCCATCCTTCAGTTTTTTCATGGGATTGGCCATGGGGTTCCAATCATTGAAATCTCCACACAAATTCACTTTTTTCACTTCCATTTCAGGCTTCAACCGGAACGTCACCCGGCAGGTGTCCCCGCCCTTAAGATAGCTTTTTGTAATCATGATGCCCACCTCTACAAGCAAATCATGTTGATCATACTACAAAAATATAGACTTTTTTTAATCAATCTGTAAACATTATTTCTTTAATATTAACATAAAAATCTTCACCCGTCAGCTATTGTACCAGGAAATCGGGTGAATCATTGGGAGGTTGTACCGGTTTTACGCAGATTCAAAATTGTTCTGAACAGTTCCTTCCGTTTTTCGATCATCAGTTCACTTCCTACAACGCAGAATGCATTCTGCTTCATCACGTCGGCAAGCAACCCGGAAAATCGCCTCAGATCATCCAGCTTTGTCGTCAGAATCTCCAGACGCTCCTTTTGGCGGGTTTCGGCGTCGATTCCGGTAATATATCGTTCCACCGCCAACGAAGCTTTCTGGTACGGCTCGCGTGGAAAATCACGCTTTGAAATCGTACCGATAATCAGGCGGCGCAGACTTCTCTCATCCATGTCGAGATGTTTTAGAAAATCGGAAGCTCCGTTAAAAATCCGAATTGTTTTTTTTAGGTTGGGATCACGGTACGACGCAAGAATCAGAGTCCCGTTTTCAGATAATATGGAAAATCCTCCGTATGCTCCACCCATGACTCGCACCGTGTTCTGGAGATATACGGTCGAAAGAAGCTGAGAAAGTACCTCCATCCGACCATTGTACTCATGTCCCAAGCATTTGAAATCGAATCCTTTTGCCACATATTGAACCTTTGACGTATCCTTGAATCCCTCGTTGGCAATCTCTTTGCTGAACCGATACTCCGCGCTGCGGACAGGAAAACTCGGAAAAGCAGAGAGAAAGTCCCCAAGTCCCTTCTTGATGGGTTCGGATTGTTCCGCATGGCAAGTCAGACTGAGCATCATGGACCTGCGGTTGACCAGTTGATTCTGTACCTTCATCAGGTTTCCAATGATGTCGGCGGCTTTTTCTTCGAAATGATCAGCCAGATCACAAAGAAAAAGATAATAGCTGTGACCACTGATCAATTCGCGATAAGCACCTCGATTCGAGAGATAGGAGTTGAGCCTCATGACAGCGATATGAAATCCATTCTGGGTTAAATCCTGTTCCGTTTGAGTTTTCAGTCTCAGGATCAGTTCCTTCAAACGCATCCTGTCTTTCCCCCAATCGGTTCGAATCAGCAATTCCGACATCAATTCCAGCAGCCGGTTGCTTTTTTCCGGCATGACTTTACCTTTCAATACAAAAAAACATCTCAGTTGCTGATCATCCCGTTTGACCAACAAAGGACTGACTGTACTCGAAATGCCCCCCGTATGCAGATTGATCTGATTTTCCAACTCTCCGTAACTATACTTTTCCGTATCCAGCAGTCCGATCAGCTGATTGTACAGTTGGAGGTATGGAATCAATTCCTGTTCGATAGAGCACGCATCGAGATAAAGACTGAAATATATGATTCCCCTAGTAAATTCGTCCAGTTCGAGTAACGTGACTCCATCTATTTTTTTTTCAGTCACAGACAGCTCAGTTTCCTTTTCATCGATATCCCCCAGTTCAAGTAGAGGAATGGTACCCAAAGCCTCCGGACTGTCCACTCGTTGCTGGTACGCCTTCAATTCCCGTGTTGTATTGACCAGCGTTTCCACCTCTTGGTCCTTCATCCCGGCTTGAATCTCAGCCAGATGTTTTTCCAATCTCTCATTCAGCTTCACCTCAAGTCCTTCTTCGGGTATGAGATGAGCAAAACACGCGTGTTTGTTCTTCAGGAAGAGACGCTCAACCAGTTTTTCGAGTTCATTTTCTTCGATTTTTCTTCTGATTTCGACCAATTCACGGTTAAATGAAAGGGTCAGAAACGGGTCATCGGCGAAAAGCCAACCGGGTGCGGCCATCAAAGCGCCTGAAACACCGGTGAAAACCCCCTGCCCTTCTCGGAGGCTGAATTCCATTCGGTTGATGATTCCTTCAATCATAGTCCGATCCAGCCCATCATTCACCACCTGGTGCAAAGTCTCAATCAGCACCTTCTTAAACCGATCAAGATCATTCACCCCGGCATTGTCTACTGTAATCTGAAAGACAGGCTGTTGGCTTTTATCCACAAAAGCCCCGATGTCCTGCCCAATACCCGCCTTCTGCATGGCCAGACGCAGAGGGCCGGATTGATGGTTGACCAGAGCATCCGCAAGGATCTCAAGGCATATGGTTGTTTCCTGATCCGTATTGCGCCCCAGTACGCCCGCCCAGGCAATATAACATTGCTTATCCGTCACACTGCCTTTGGGCAAGGGATATCTTTCAATGACATCGCGAACATTGTCCGGAGGCATCTGGATTGGGATAGCGCTGTTTACCTCAGTTTTCTCAAAGAAGGAAAGGTATTTCTCGTTTATGAAGGCCAGCTCCTTCTCAATTTCACCGTTTCCATAGAGAAAAATATAGGAATTGGCAGGATGGTAAAATTCAGTATGAAAAGCGGTAAAACGTTCATAATCGAGATTCGGTATGGCATCCGGATGCCCCCCGGAGGATTTCGAATAGCAGTTGTCCGGAAAGAGGGTTCTGCCGATTAGAAAATCCAGCTGACGTTGAGGTGCAGAAAAAGCTCCTTTCATTTCATTGTAGACCACCCCCTTGTACACCAGCTTTGATTCGGGTGAATCCAATTCGTAATGCCAGCCTTCCTGAAAGAAAATGTTCGGTTCACGAAAGATAAGCGGCCGAAACACGGCATCAAGATAGACATGCATCAGGTTGAAGAAATCCTTGTCGTTTCGACTGGCCACCGGATAGATGGTCATATCGCTTCCGGTCATGGCATTGAGAAAAGTTTTAAGAGACCCCTGACTGAGAACATCGAAAGGACTTTTGACTGGAAAAGTCTCAGAACCATTGAGAACCGAGTGTTCCATAATGTGTGGAAGTCCGCAGTCATCCGGAGGTGGTGTTTTGAAAGTGACAGCGAACACCTTGTTGTCATCCCGACTGATTACCTTGAGCAGCCTGGCTCCGCTTTTTTCATGGCGAAACAGCAGACATTCACCATCCAGTTCCTCTACAAAAGCTTTTTGTTCCAATTGGAATCCGTGTCGTTTCTCTCCGGTATTGATTATCATCCCATTCACCTCCGGGTGACTCTCGCCAACAGCTCAGGACTTTATACCAAATTATTTATATCAACATCAGGCCGAAAGGTGAACGCCCCGACGGATCTTTCTTCCCTGTGTCTTTTCCTCTTTCGAGGAGTCGTTGACTTTGGTCACCTTCACCGGAGCACCTCTTCGCCCGAGCTGGGCGAAACCATTGAGAATCCTTTTCTCTTCCAGGCGATCAACCTCAAAAAAGGTAAAAGACTTGAAGATTTCAATCCGACCGATTTCGATGTTCCGTTTTCCCGTCACATCAGCCACCATTCCCATGACGGTCATGGGGCTGACTTTGTTGCGCTTGCCGAGGTTGACCATCAACTTACTGAATTCAATCTTTTCAACGGTCCGCTGTTCCTTTACCTTGTTCCGCCGTGTGGTTGACTTCGGTCTCTCCAAATTCAAGTTGAGATCCGGAGCGTTTTGATAACGGGATAGATCTTTCCCCAATTCCGCTGCCAACCAACGCCTGATTAGCTCTTCACGTTCAATATCACCACAACGACTCAAGATCAGATCCATATAGGGTTCGAACATTTCACTGTATTTTACAGAATCTTCGAGTCGTTCAAGACGGGAGATCACCATGTTTTTGCAGATAGCGTGGGCATCCGGTACAGACATGAATTCGAACGATACTCCAAGCTGTTTTTCCATTCGTTTCAGGCGGAACCGGTCCGAAGGCATGGCAATGAGAACAGAAACACCGCTTTTCCCTGCCCGTCCGGTTCGTCCGCTCCGATGGGTATATGCCGCTTCGTCCTGAGGCAGGTTGAGATGAATGACATGGCTCAGGTCCGATATATCGATCCCACGGGCGGCCACATCTGTGGCAATCAGCAGTGAAAAACGCCGGCATCGGAAGCGGGCCATTACAGTTTCACGTTGAGCCTGTGACAGATCACCGTGCAATGCGTCGGCGCTGTATCCGTCCTGCCAGAGTCGTTCAGCCATTTCCTTGGTCTCCTGACGGGTTCGGCAGAATATAATAGCGTACATTTCCGGATGAAAGTCTATAATACGACGAACGACAGCGTACCGGTCACCCGGCTTTGCCAGGTATACTTGGTGACTGAGTTGTTCTGCTGCGGCATTGCGGCTGCCGATAACAACTTCCTGAATATTTCTCATATACTTTCTGGCAATACGCGACATGTCATCCGACATGGTGGCAGAGAACAGAGC
>CAYMND010000179.1:0-6251 GCA_964391685.1 uncultured Clostridia bacterium
TGGATGGCTTTTCCCATATTTTCCTGTTCTATTGTTTTCACCAGACCTCAAAGACCTGTCTCCGCCTCAAGCCCTACTTGTCGGACCAGGAACAGGGTGTTTTTGCCACAAGAGCCCCTCATCGGCCGAACAAGCTGGGAATGAGCCTGGTCCGCTTGACAAGGATCGAAGGTAATGTTCTCTATGTCAAGGATGTCGACATACTGGACGGAACACCGCTGATCGACATCAAACCGTTTGTCACGCGGTTCGATATGCGGGAGGGCACACGATCGGGCTGGCAGGACAATGTGACAGAAGGAGAAGCGGCGATCAGGGGAAAGAGAGACTGGGGGAAGAGCACCCCTGGAAGCTCGGATGAGAATGCGGTATGATGGCTTGGATCGGGAGCGGATCAGGAGGTTAAGTATGGCAGAACGATTTCATTGTCCGGATTGCGGGTGGAGGGCCATGTACGACCGGAAGCCCAAGTCCCTGCTGGGGCGCCTGTGGCGCTGGCACATCAACTTCTGCCCCGGTTGGAAGGCTTATTTTTTGTCCCTGCCGGCGGAAGAGAAGGCCAAGCTGGCTGAAGACTATCGCTTTACAAAGTACATGGAGCCGAGCCAATCGGGAGAAAGCAGATGAACATCAAGAAACTGACAGATATCGGCATCATGGACACCGCTCACCGGGTGGATGTCCGGAACCTGTACAGCACGGAGGAACTGGTCGTCACGGTGATCACGCTGCAACCCGGACAGAAGCTGAAGCGCCACATCACTCCCGTGGACGTGGCTTTCTATGTATTGAACGGGAAAGGGGTGGTGGAAATCGGCGAAGAGAAAAAAGAAGTGGAGACCGGAACCCTGGTGGAGAGTCCGAAGGACATTGTCCACTGCTGGTACAACGAGAGCTCGGAGATGCTGCGCTTCATGGTCATCAAAGCGCCCCGGCCCAGCCAAAAGACGATTTTCATCGCAGACTGATACAGAGAGATTTCGACTTCCTGTAGCACTGCAATTGGAGGGGCAGAATGATCGAAAAGATCGCTTTTTATTCTGGGGAGAGGAGCGAAGAACCAAACATTCGCCTAGCGGAAAAACTGGTGGAAAGCAGGGATTGTGAAGGGATCGCGGAGATCGTCGACGGTCTGGAGGACGAAAACCCCTCGATTGCCGGCGACTGCATCAAGGTGCTCTACGAGATCGCCTACCGGGATCCGGCTTTGGTGGCCGATCGGGCGGAAACCTTCGTCAGATGTCTGAATTCCCGCAACAACCGTCTGGTCTGGGGGGCCGCCATCGCCCTGTCTCGAATTGCCGGCCTTCGGGGTGACTACCTTTTCAGCGTATTCGACACCATTCACGCCGCCTACCGAAAAGGCAGCGTGATTACGGTGGACCATTGCATCAGCATTTTCGCCGGTATCGCGAAAAGCGATCCTCGGTTCATGGAACGGATATTTCCGATCATCATCGACCATCTGGAGAATTGCCGGGTCAAGGAGATCCCCCAGCATGCCGAACGGGCGTTTGTCTGTATCGATGAAAAGAATGCCGGACCATTCAGAGATGCGTTGATGAAGCGGTACGAATTCATGACCGTTTCCCAGAAAAAAAGGATCGATGCATTGGTAAAAAAGATAGAAAAGGAAGAATACGACTAATAAAGCAAAGGAGAATGATGAAATACCATCATCTGGGAATACCCACGAAAACGCCTCGTGAAGGGGAGATTTACCTGAAACAGTTCGACACTTACTGCACCGACCACGAGTCCAATCCCTTCGGTATCCAGTGGATGCGATACGGAATGAAATGCCGCCTGCCGAAACTGGTACAGGAGGTGGCCCATGTGGCATTCGAGGTCGAAGACCTGCAGGAGGCGATCAAAGGCCGGGAAATCATCATTCAGCCGAACAGTCCGAGTGAAGGTGTGATTGTGGCCTTCATCGTCGTAGACGGTGCGCCTGTCGAACTGCTGCAGTATACCGGCAAATAAAACCAGCGGCTGATGGGTATGAATCAAGTGAGAGCGCAGCAAAGCGGAGAAAGAAGGTTGCGGATTGGAAAAAGCTATGGGCATATATGACTGGTTCAGTTATAATAGAATCCGGTGAAGCAATGATCGACAGAACCGCTACAGCCAACCGGGTGACCTGGATTGGTTTTTTTGCCAACTTTTTTCTGACCCTGTTCAAACTGGCCGCCGGAATCTTCGGCCGCAGCGGGGCGATGATCGCCGACGCCGTCCATTCTCTTTCCGATTTCGGTACCGACATTGTCGTTCTGACCAGCTTTCGATACGTGGGCAAACCGGCTGACAGGGATCACGATTACGGTCACGGGAAGTATGAGACTCTGGCCACGGCCATCGTCGGCGGAGCGCTGCTGCTGGTGGGCGCCGAACTGCTGCGCAGTGGATTGTTCAGGGTCTGGGGGGTCATGGGGGGGGAAAAGCTTGACAAACCAGGATTTATTGCCCTCGCTGCCGCCGTTCTCTCCATCGTCGTCAAGGAGTGGATGTTCCGCTACACCCGAAAGGTGGGAAAGAAAATCAATAGTCCCGCGGTGATGGCCAACGCCTGGCATCACCGTTCCGATTCTCTTTCTTCCATTGGCGCCATGATGGGGATCGGCGGGGCCATCGCCCTGGGAGAAAAATGGAGGGTCCTCGATCCGGTTGCCGCCGTCATCGTCAGCCTGTTCATTGTCAAGGTGGCCTTCGGTATCCTGGCCGGAAGCATCAGAGAACTGGCCGAGGCGTCTCTGGGAGATGAAGTGAAGGATGAAATCCTGAGGATTGCAGCCAGTATGGAAGCGGTCGAACATCCACATAATCTCCGTACCCGAAGAATCGGGAGCGATATTGCCATGGACCTGCACATCCGGGTTCCGGCCGATATGAAGGTTGTGGACGCCCATGCCGTGGCGACGGAACTGGAGGAAAAGATCTACGAGCGTTTCGGAGAGTCCACTTTCGTTTCCATTCACGTGGAACCGTACATCGATTCGGATACCGGACGGCTCTGACTCATCGGCGCAGCAGATTGCGTTCGCTGAACGTATTCCGGGGGATGTCGATATCGAATTCGATTTCGTTCAGTTGCATCACGGTATGGGTCCCCTGGCGTAGCTTGTCCTCCATGCGGACCCTGACCGGGTAGCTGCGGCCGTCGAAATTTTGGGTCTCTTCGACGCACATGATTTTCAAAAGCTTTCCGCTCCGGGAGTACATCTCCTCCTTCAGGCCCAGAAACCGCTCTCTGTCCACCCATACCTTTCGGGTATGATAGGTCTGTTTCGAAGTGGTCGAAGTCAGCTCCAGTACGTAACAAGGCCGTTGGTCGAACGGCTCCTCGCCGATCAGGACGGCCCGATACTCTTCTCTAAGCTTTTTCGACCTCTCGGTCATATCTTCGAAGGAGAAATCCGAACCCATCATGCTTTGACGCAGCATGTGACCCGATAATCGGACAACCCGTTCGGCCGAAGGGTAGAAGATGCGGATGACTCCGTCCAGCTTGAGAATCCGGGTTCCTTTGTCACGGGCCGGGGAGAGGAACTCGATGAAAGCGCTTTCCGTTCCCGAAGACCAGCTGACCAGAGTCTTTCGGATGGTACGGCTGCCGATGGTCAGGATCATTTCCACTTCGGATCGGGCAGTGGAGAAGACCATGTTCCGATCGATACGATCCAGAATCTCTGTCGGAGCGAGTTCCGTGCAGTCCATGCGGATCGTCAGAAGTAATGTCAACCCGATAAGCTGTATCCATCGACCTTTCATCATTTGTGTCTCCTTGTTGACTTTTCTCAAACCTTCAACTCGGTGCGGAAGGCGTCTGCCGGTGTCATGGACACAGACTTCATCGCCGGGTAGAGAACGGCGGTCAAAGCGGCGGCCAGACCCAGAAACAGGGACGAAACGATCATGGCCGGTGTCAGAAGCGGATAGAGGGTACTGCCGATGAAACTGAGGGGGACATCGATTTGGTTCATGATTTCGGAGTTCATGGCGCCTCCCAGCTCGATGCCGGAAACGGACAGGATCAGGGTAAGGATGGTTCCCAGAAATCCGCCGATTACCGAACCGATTCCTCCCAGAATTCCGGCTTCGCAGAAAATCATGGCGGCGACATCGCGGTTTTTCAAACCCAGGGCCTTCAGGATGCCGATTTCATGGTAGCGTTCCATTACCGACATCAGCATGGTGTTGAGTATAACCAGGACCACCAGGAACATGAGAATGATCAGGATTGAGCCCCAGATGGTGCTGATCAGCGGCAGCGTTTCTCTCATGAGTTCGTTGTCCTGCCAGGGGATCACTTCAGCGTTCAGGCCTTTAACGGATAACAGCCGTTGTTTCAGTGTGTCGGACAGTTGTCCGGCCCGCTCCGGGTCTGAGCAAAACAGAAGTATTTCATGAGCGGAATCCGGACAATCGAGTAATTCGGACGCTTTTTTCATATGGATCAGCAGCCCGTTGCGATCAATTCCGGATACACCGATGTGGATGATTCCGCTGACTGTGAAAGGAAGGGCGTAGGTGGAAAAATTGATGTCGCTGGCCACCAGGAGAAGTTCGGAGCCGATATCGACTTCGAGTTCTTCGGCCAGGCGCTTTCCGATCACCAGACTGTCGGGCGAATGGGTCAGAAAAGTCCCCTTGACAATGAAATCGGACAGGCGGATATCATCATGGTCCGCTTCGGCGTCGATGCCGGTGACTATGGCTCCCTGATTTTTTCGTCCGGCGACGGCCAAAGCCCTGAATTTCAGCATGGGGTGGCGGCTGACGATATCCGGGAGTGTATCGATTGCAGTTAAGACATCGGACAGAGGGGCGATCCGGTGCTCTTTGGGAAGCGTTCTCTCGAGGCGCAGAAATTCGGGGTGGGCCAGGCGGATATGACCGCTGCCGAGGCGGATGGCGGGCTCGGTCATGGCCTGGATTGTTCCGGCGATGAACGCCTTTCCGAAAACGAGGGAAAGCATGCCGATGGCTGCCGCTGTGAGGGTCAGAACGGTTCTGCGGCGGTTGCGCAGGATATTGCGCCAGGAAAACAGGAGTATCATCCGAAGCATCGTTTTTTCCTCCGTTCTAGATTTGACGCAGTGCCCGGATCGGATCCATGCGGGCTGCCTTACGGGCCGGCCAGGCGCTGGCCAGTGTGGCGATGGCTGTACCGAAGACGAAGACCGTACCCAGAGTATCCAATGTGATATGAGCGTAAAATGTCCCTTTCACCGGATAGATCGCCTCGGACATGCGGATGATTGTTTGCCCGAAGCTGTCCAGGGACATTCCGTACACTTGCAGCAGCCAGGAAATGAGGCCACCGATGATGCAGCCGCAAAAAGATCCGATCATGCCGATGAAGCCCCCTTCCAGGATGAAAAGAACCATGATTTCCCGGCTTTTCATGCCCATGGCAGCCAGCATGCCGATCTCCCGGGTTCGCTCCATCACGGCCATCAGCATGGTATTGACGATGCCGACGGAGGCGATCAACAGCATTACCATGATGATGATGCTGCTGTTGCGTGTTTTCATTTGACTGACGGCCAGAAACGTATTCTCCAACTCTTTCCAGCTGAAGACTTCGAATCCGGGCGACATATGGCCGACAGCGGTTTTCAGCTTGGTTTTGACTGATGAGATGAATCGGTCGTCGTCTTGTTGCAGTTTCAAGGCGATTTCTGTCGCCCCGCCCTCCAGCGCCAGCGCCCGGCGTGCGGTTTCCAGGGAAATGAAGAGGACACTGCGGTCGATACCCGGATTGTTCGAGTCGAATATTCCTCTGACCACTACGTCCATGGCGTTCCAGCTGAACCCGTCTTCGGATGAATCGCCGATGAGCCGGAGCGTCAACGTGTCGCCGGTCTTCAGTCCCATGTCCCTGGAAAGGCCTGTGCCGATGAGTATGCCTTCGTCTTCTTCAAGCCAGTACCCGTCCACCAGACACTCTTTGATGTTGAACAGTTTCGGATTGCGAACGGGATCTACGGCGATGCCCAGGCAGGGGAGTTCGTCGCTTCCGCGGATCAGTGTGGCGGCGAAACGGATGCGGCTTTCCGTTGCCTTGACTCCCTTAAGATTCTCCAGATCGACGGTGATTCTGTCTGAATCCGGGATAAAGGGAGTCGTGGGCATCCGATCTCGATCCTTGTGATATCCTTCGGCGAACAGGGTGAGATGGGACTGGCTGCTGTCGAGAATATTGTTCATTGAATCCTTGTCGATGCCGTTGATCATCGATAAGCTGATGA
>CAYMND010000180.1:0-6185 GCA_964391685.1 uncultured Clostridia bacterium
ATTTGCTCCGTCGTAGGCAATCACTCCTTCTCCGTTGGTCAGGAAGGTCACGATTCCGTTTGGAAGCAGTTGGATGTTGCGGACAGTCACGGTGTCGGGTAGTTTGAAATCTTCCGGTCTGAAGCTGTTTCCGGTGAAAGTGTAGATTTTGTTGTCGGCGGCTGTCCAGACTTTTCCGTGAACGGAATCGACGCAGACGCCCCCGATGCCCTGGTCTGTGGGGTCGGGAAGGGAAAAATGTCTTTCTATTCCATCGGTTCCGATGACCAGCAGTCCCAGTCGGCCGCAGGCCATGTAGATATTGCCCCTGCCGTCGGAGTCGATGTTCGATACACGCGGTAAGCGTACCATGTTCGGGGGAAACAGTCGGGTAGAGAATTGTCCTGCCTTGTAACGGGTATAGCCGATATTGTGTCCCAGGATCACCTCGTCACGGTAGAAATGGATGGCGCTGACTTCGTCGTCCAGCAGTCCATGTTCTTTCCTGAAGGTTCTGAAGCTGGGATTGACCAGCTTGCACAAGCCCCTCGATGTCCCCATCCAGATTATTTTTTCACGATCCCGGGTGATGCATTGGATGGACAAACCCTCCAGGCCGGTATGACGGCCTATGGCCTCAAGCTTCTCTTCCGCGGCGGAAAAAAAGAACAACTCGGGCGGATATACCCGGGTGAGATATTTCAGCAGAATAAACAGGCAGCCGTTTTGATCACTGATGACAGAAGCGTAGTCCCAAGACCTTTGGGGAAAGTCAACTTTGTAGGTCCTTCGTGTATCCTGACGGATTTGCTGGATCCATTCGCGGCCGATGATCCACAGGGATCTTTCCTCCATCGGGCCGTTTTGTTCCCATGTGACACCGAGCAGCTCGGTGTCCGGGAGTCGACTGTTGAACTCATTGGCCGAAAAGAGCGCTTCGCCGTCGAAACGGAAAATTCCCGAAGTGGTACTGAACAGAACGGAATCGTAATACGGTGTCAAGCCGGTGATCTTGAGACCGGTTTGCGCTTGCCTGAAGGAAAAGCGTTGCCAACCGGTATTCTCGCTGAAGGTGATCAATCCAGCCGGTGTGGTGGTCAGAAGCAGTGACTCCATGTTGTTTTCATCGGTCCGAACCAATCCGTCCACCCACGATTCATTCGGATCCCGGGTGATGTTTCCGGGAACGGACCAGTGTTTTGGGGTCTGTTCCTGCCAGCGCTGTATTTCCAGACCGGAGAGCAGGCGGCGGTCCAGCATCCAGACCGCTCCAGCCGTGCCGTTGATAAAATGCTCCGTTGTCAGTGCTTTTTCACCCAGGATCAGCTTTTCCCATTCGGCTCCGTTGTAGATGACGATGCCCCGTCTGGTGGAAAGCCAGATCCGGCCGTCTTCGGCCTGCATTACCGAGGAAATGAACTGGTTGGGCAGTTCGTTGTTGTTTTGGTAATGGCGGTAAAGAAATTCCTGAGCGGGTAAAGTCGTCAGGCTGATCAGCAAGAGCCAGATACCGGCCCAGCCGGAGGCGGCACCCAGAGATTTGCAAATTTTTTTTCGTGGCATCGCTTGGATACGATCATACGATCAGATGGGAAAAAAGTAAAGTGTGTCAGGCTTGACAGTCAGGTGAACGAATCCGTATACTGCCAGGCAGGACAATGTGCGAAGAGCGTGTACTGCGAGGTTGGCAATGACTCAAGATCGATGTGGAACGAGAGTGGCCAAAGAACGTGGGAATCGGTGGCTGCGCTTTTTTGATCGCTATGCCGGAATTCCTCTGCTCATTTTTTTCGGGATCTGGAAAAGGAGAAAAAACAATCCTGAAATCGTCAAACGGATTGCCCTTCTCAAGACTGCCGCCATCGGAGATACGATCCTGAGCTCGGCCATCGTCAGCGACCTGCGTCGAAAATGGCCGGATGCTGAAATCGTCTATTTCTGCGGGTCATCCAACCGGGAAGCTGCGCTTCTGATCCAAGGGGTGGACCAGGTGATCTCCCTTCCGGTGGCTTCGCCCCGTCGGGCTTTACAGATCATCCGCAAACAAGGAGTTTTTGACCTGCTGCTGGATTTCGGTCAGTGGCCGCGTCTGGATGCCCTGCTTGCGGCACTGTCCGGCGCCCGTTTCACCATCGGTTTTCACACTGCCCGACAGCATCGACATTTTATGTACGATGCCGTCGTACGCCATCGGAACGATCGGCATGAGATTGACAATTTTCGGGCCCTGCTTGAACCGCTGGGTCTGAAAGGGGAAGCTTCGCCCATGATTGCTCATCGGCGTCAACCCCGAACTGCGAATCGGGTGGTGCTGCATATGTTTGCCGGAGGTATCAGGGCTTTTCAGAAGGAATGGCCGAAAGAAAATTGGCTGCAGCTGATCGACCGGCTTCTGGCGGATGAGACCCGCGAGCTGGTACTGACCGGCAGTGCCGACGATCGTCCTCAGGCCCTGGACCTTGCTGCCGGCTCATCGGCTCCGGACCGGATCGAGGTGACCGCAGGTAAGCTCGATCTCTCCGGTCTGGTGGATCTCCTGGCATCATCATCTCTTCTGGTAACGGTCAATACCGGTGTCATGCATCTGGGAGCGGCATTGAATTGTCCGCTCGTCGCCCTGAACGGCCCGACATCGGCGCTGCGCTGGGGGCCCCTGGGAACAAAGACGCTGGCCGTTCAGAGTTCCCGGCACTGTTCGCCCTGCCTCAATCTGGGATTCGAATACGCCTGCCCGGAAAACCGGTGTATGAGGGACATCGGTCTGGTGCAGGTCATGGAGGCGGTGAACCGATTGTTGACGGACGATGGCGGGAAGGAATGCAAAACTGACAGCACTGTTGTCGCTTTTTTGTCTGATCTTTAATTCTTCGGCGGTTGTTTGCCATTTCCTGTTTGAATAATTTAAAATATAAAAAGAATAACTTAATTTTATTCGGAACGGAGGTGAATCGTGGATATCAATTCGTTGCTTGCGGAACGTACCAGAGGGATGAAGGTCAGTGCCATCCGGGAGATCCTGAAAGTGGTCAGTCGGCCCGGTATGGTGTCTCTCGCCGGAGGAATCCCCGCGCCGGCCAGCTTTCCCCTGGATTTGATTCCGGGTTTGCTGGAGCAGGTGTTGGCCAAGTACGGCAGCTTCGCGTTGCAATACGATCTGACCGAAGGCTTCGTGCCGCTGCGGGAGGCCCTCAGCCCGTATCTGGCCAGAAAAGGCATCCAGGTCGGTCCGGATAGAATATGCACCTCCAGTGGCTCCCAGGGCGCCCTCGATGCCTTGGGCAAGATTCTGCTCACTCCGGGTGACCTTGTGGCAGTGGAAAATCCCACCTACCTGGGCGCCATGACCGCGTTCAATGCCTATGGACCTCGATATATCGGCATCGATACCGATGGCGAAGGGATCATTCCGGAAGCCCTGGAAGAGATTCTGAAGAACAACCGGGTCAAGTTCGTCTACCTGGTTCCAACCTTTCAGAATCCCACCGGCTGTACTTTGTCTCTGGAACGACGGCCGCAGATCGCAGAGATCCTGCGACGGTACGATGTCCTGGCTGTGGAGGACGATCCCTACAGTGAACTTCGCTATCGGGGGGAAGCCCTTCCCCCGTTGTGGACTTTCGCCCCGGAACGAATTGTTTATCTTGGCACTTTTTCGAAGGTCTTCGCTCCGGGACTGCGTGTCGGCTACTACATCGCACCGCCGGAGGTACAGAATTTCATGCTGCGTGCCAAGCAGGGGATCGACCTCAACTCATCGACCCTGGGCCAGGCCCTGGCCGCGGAGTACCTTGGCGGAGGCCACCTGGACCGGCAGCTGCCCAAGATCATCGAAATCTATCGGCCCCGCCAGGAAGCCATGCTCAAGGCCATGACCGATTTCTTTCCCGAAGGATTCTCCTGGAGCAAACCCGACGGCGGCATGTTCATCTGGGCCGAGGGACCGAAAGGTCTGAATACGGAGACTCTCTATCAGAAGGCAGTGGAAAAGAACGTGGCCTACGTACCCGGCCGTTTCTTCTTTTTCCGCGACGACCAGGGGCTGAACACCATGCGTCTGAACTACACCATGAGCGGTGAGGCGGTCATCCGCGAAGCCATCGAACGCCTGGCCGGCGTCATCCGGGAGTTCATGCGATAGATCTGCCATTATGCTAGAATGGTCGGGATGAGCCGTATCGTCCTGACCACTCTGAACGCCCGCTACATTCACAGTGCCATCGGTTTGCGATATCTGTACGCCAACCTCGGCGAAATGCGCGGTGATGCGAAAATTCTTGAATTTACTGTCGGTGATCGCCCCTCGGACATGGCCGAAAAAATCCTCGATGAAAAGCCGCAGATTGTCGGTATCGGTGTGGCCATTTGGAATGCCCGGGAAAGCAGTGAACTGGTCCGGATACTCAAAGCGATCCGCCCAAAGCTGCTCATTGTTCTCGGCGGTCCCGAGGTCAGCCATGAACCCCTGCGGGTGGATTTTCCCCTGGCCGACTACATAGTCATGGGGGAGGGGGAAAAAGCGTTCTGCTCCCTGAGTCGGGAGCTTTTGACCGGAAGATTGCCCGCCGAACGGTTTATTCGGGCAACGGTTCCGGAGTTGTCCGAACTGGAATTGCCCTACGACTGGTACAATGAAGAGGATGTCGCTCATCGAGTGATCTATCTGGAAGCTTCCAGAGGCTGTCCATGGGGCTGTGAATTCTGCCTCTCCTCCATCGACCGCCGGGTGCGTTTTTTTGAGACCGGCCGCGTTCTGGAGGCCATAGACCGGTTGTGGAACCGGGGCGTCCGTCACTTCAAGTTCATCGACCGCAGTTTCAACATAGACTCCGAAACCGCCCTGCCTGTTCTCGATGCCTTTCTGGACAGAGAACCCCCGTATATGGTTCATTTCGAGATGGTTCCATCGGTTCTGCCTGAAGGGCTGCGGGAGCGCCTGCTTCGGTTTCCTGCGGGTGCGGTGCAGCTGGAGGTGGGGATCCAGACCCTGAATCCGGAGGTGTCATCCCGGATCGGCCGGCCTCTCGATGTGGACCGGATCTTGGAAAATCTGGGCTTTCTCGGGCGGGAAACAGGTGTCCATCTGCATCTGGATCTGATCCTCGGCCTGCCGGGAGAGAGCCTGGAGAGCATGGCTTCGGGACTGGACCGATTGATGAAGTTGGGGAGGGGGGAAATCCAGCTGGGGATCCTCAAGAAACTGTCCGGAACGGCCATCGCCCGTCACGACGGTCCATTTGCCATGATTTTTTCACCCCTACCGCCCTACGAACTGCTCGCCAACGATCGCCTGGACTTTTTAACGGTCCAGGGGCTGAAACGCATGGCCCGCTTCTGGGATCTCTGTTACAACAGCGGCCGGTTCAAGACCGTGCTGCCCTTGCTCTGGCCCGACGGCCGGGTGTTCGATTCCTTTTTCGCTTTCTCGAGGTGGTTGTACGACCAGTTTGGCGTGACCCGCGGCATTTCCCTCGACCGGTTAACCGGGGCCGTGAAGCGATACCTGACCGATGTACGGAACGTCGATTCCGAGCTTGTACACTCCGCACTGGAAGCGGATCGGGGAATGTCAATCTCGAATGTCAAAACGGCGGATGGAGCGAACTTGCCCCGGCGCCAGCACCGCCATCGGCGCTGAGCAGCACGTCAGCCACCAGCCGACTCAATTCCGCTTCCTGAAAAGGTTTTCGTATGAAGCCGAGTAATCCTTCCTTCTTGAGCTCCTTGAGGTCCTGGTCCTTGCTGAAGCCCGAACTGACAATGATCCGAACCCGGTCATTGATCCGGCGCAATTGACGGAATGTCTCCGAACCGCTCATATCCGGCATGATCATATCCAGAATCACCAGGTCGATGTCTTCCGAGTGTTCCCGTAAGATCTCGATGGCTTCTCTTCCGTTGGCCGCAGTGGTTACTTTGTAGTGCATTTCTTCAAGCATGGCGGCCGTGGTGATGCGGATGATCTCCTCATCGTCAATCAGCAGGATGTGCCCGCTCCCCTTGACAATCTCTGTCTCTTTTCTTCGGGTTTCATGCACGGGGCTGCTCAGCGGCATCAGCAGGTGGAAAACGGTACCCACGTTGGTTTCGCTGTATACGGTTATGGCTCCGTGATGATTCTTGATGGTGCTGTATGTCGTTGAAAGTCCTAAACCGGCACCTTTCCCCGATTCCTTGGTGGTGAAGAAGGGTTCGAATATCTTGATGAG